>DASZJN010000213.1:0-9511 GCA_035948045.1 Acidimicrobiales bacterium
CCCTCGACGAGCAGTCGCCCAACATCGGTCAGGGAGTGGACAACGCCTTCGAGGTCAGGGCCGGAACCGGGGGTGAGGACGTCCTCAACGCCCAGGGGGCCGGTGACCAGGGGATGATGTTCGGGTACGCCTGCGACGAGACCCCTGACCTGATGCCCCTCCCGATCTGGCTGGCCCACCGTCTGGCCCAACGCCTGGCCCAGGTGCGTCGGGTGGGCGTGTTGCCCTATCTGCGTCCAGACGGGAAGACCCAGGTCAGCGTGACCTACGAAGACGGGCGACCGGTCGCCCTCGAGACCGTCCTCATCTCGACACAGCACGACCCGGGCGTCGATCTCGAGACGCTGCTGCTCCCGGACCTCCGCGACAACGTGATCAACCCCCTGCTGCCTCCCGAGCTGGATGCCAGCCACCTTCGGATCCTGGCCAATCCCACCGGCGTCTTCGAGCTCGGAGGTCCCCACGCCGACACCGGCCTCACCGGGCGCAAGATCATCGTGGACACGTACGGGGGCATGGCCCGGCACGGGGGCGGGGCTTTCTCCGGCAAGGACCCTTCCAAGGTCGACCGGTCGGCTGCCTACGCGGCCCGTTGGGTGGCGAAGAACCTGGTCGCCGCCGGCGCGGCCAGCCGTTGCGAGGTCCAGGTGGCCTACGCCATCGGCGTGGCCAGGCCGGTCTCCGTGCTGGTGGAGACCTTCGGCACCGAGCGGGTCGATCCCGAGCGCATCGCCGAGGTCGTGGACGACGTGTTCGACCTCCGGCCCGCCGCCATCGTGCGGGATCTCGACCTCAAGCGGCCCATCTACCGGAAGACCGCCGCCTACGGCCACTTCGGGCGCTCCGACAAGGAATTCACGTGGGAGGACACCTCCCGGGCCGACGACCTGAAGCAGGCGCTCGGACTCTGAGCCGCCCTTCCGGAGCAGGGCCGTCGGACCCGGGGCCGAGCGACGGCACCTCCCGGCCCGGCCACGGGCGCTTATCAGCCGGCTCGGCCGCCGTCGCCCCCGGTGCCGAACGGGTGGTGCGGGTCGTCCCCGACGTGCCGGCCATTCATCGGCGATTCGACTACTCGGTGCCCGCGGCCCTGGGGCCCGAGATCCGGATCGGGAGCCGGGTCCGCGTGGAGCTCCACGGCCGACGGGTCGGAGCATGGGTGGTCGAGGACGACGTGCTCCCCACTGTCGGCGTGACCCCGAAGCCCCTGTCGGCCTCCAGCGGCCTGGGGCCTCCTCCGTCGGTGGTGGCCATGGCCGAGTGGGCGGCGTGGCGCTGGGCCGGTCCCATGTCGTCGTTTCTCGGGACCGCCTCCCCGACGCGGGTGGTGCGCAACGGGGCTCGGGGCCGGCGGCCGGGCCCGCAGGTGGACATGCCGATCGCACCGCAGTCTGGATGGGGCTCCAACGGCCGGGACGGGGACGGCCCTCCACCGGCAACCCCTTCGCCCGGAGGGGGCTCGGTGTCCCTGGTGGACGCGGCCATGGCCGAGAGCGGCGCACCGACGGTCATCCGGCTGGCCCCCGCGCTGGACTCGGCCCTGGTGGTGCTCGAGCTCATCCACCGGACCGGGCCTGCCGGGGTCCTGGTCCTGGTGCCGTCGCACACCCGGGCCGGTCAACTGGCGGTCCGCCTGCGGGCCGCCGGCCTACCGGTCTCCCTCATGCCCGACATGTGGCCGGAAGCGTCGGTCGGCCGGTCGGTGGTGGTTGGGACCCGGGCCGCGTCCTGGGCCCCGATCCCACAGCTGCGGGCGGCGGTGGTCCTGGACGCCCATGACGAGGGGTACCGCGAGGAGCGCTCCCCGACCTGGTCGGCCGTGGATGTCGCCGTCGAGCGGGGCCGGCGCGACGGGGCCCCGGTCCTGCTGGTCTCACCGTGCCCGCCTGTCGTCATGACCGAGTCGAGGGCGGTGGTCACCACGCCGCGAGCCGTGGAACGGCGGGGTTGGCCGATCGTGGAGATCGTCGACCGCACGGGCGACGATCCCCGCACCGGGCTGTTCTCCGAGCGACTGGCCCACCTCCTGCACTCGGTGCTGGACCGACCGGACGGCCGAGTGGTGTGCATCCTGAACCGGACCGGCCGGACCCGGCTCCTCGCCTGCACCCTGTGTGGGGAGCTGGCCCGTTGCGCACGGTGCGGGGGGGCGGTGGCTCAACTCGAGTCCGGCGGCACGCTGCAGTGCCGGCGGTGTGACGAGATCCGTCCGGCTGTATGTGCGGCGTGTGACTCGACGCGGCTCAAATCGCTGCGTATCGGGGTCACCCGGGCCACGGAGGAGCTCTCGGCGCTGAGCGGGGTCGGCGCGGTGGAGGTGACCAGCACGTCGGACCCCACCGAAGGCGTCGGGGCCCGCCTGGTGGTCGGGACGGAGGCCGCGCTCCATCGCGTACCGCGGGCCGATGCGGTGGTCTTCTTGGACTTCGACCAGCATCTCCTGGCCCCGCGCTTCGCTGCCGGGGAGCAAGCTCTGGCCCTGCTGGCCAGAGCCGCCCGCCTGGTCGGGACCCGCCAGGGGGGCGGAAGGGTGGTGGTGCAGACCCGGATGCCGGACCACGAGGTGCTCCAGGCGGCCACCCACGCCGACCCGACGGTGCTGGCCGGGCCCGAGCGTGCGTTGCGCCAGACCCTCGGCCTGCCGCCCTTCGGAGCGGTGGCGATGCTCAAGGGCCCCGGGGCGTCCGCCTTCGCCGAGGGGTTGGGGTCCATCGACGGCATCTCGGTGTCCTGGCTGGAAGCGGATCGGTGGTCGGTGCGGGCCCCCGACCACCGGATCATGTGCGATGCGTTGGCCGCGGTGCCGCGTCCCCCCGACCGGTTGCGGGTCGAGGTCGACCCGATCGACGCCTGATGCGAACGGTGCCACGGCATCCCGCGTCCCGGCTCGGACGCCACCCCGACGGGCGTGCCCCTGTCGGCCCAACCCGTACAATGGGGACATGTCCTCGTACCCCGTCCGTGTCTACGGCGACCCGGTACTGAAGCAGGCTGCCCGCGAGGTCGACCAGGTCGACGGCTCGCTGGTGCGCCTGGTCGACAACATGGTGGAGACGATGTACGACTCGGAGGGGGCCGGTCTGGCCGCCCCACAGGTCGGGGTGCAGAAGCGGCTCTTCGTCTACGACGTGGGGGAGGGTCCCGAAGTCATGATCAATCCCTCCATCGTCGAGCTGGATGGGGAGTGGTACTACGACGAGGGCTGTCTCTCCATCCCGGGCCTCCGACTGGGGATCGTGCGACCGAACCGGGTGCACATCCGGGGCTACGACCTCGACGGTGAGGAGATCTCCATCGAGGCCGACGAATTTCTGGGCCGGGTGTTCCAACACGAAGTCGACCACCTCGACGGCGTGCTGATGCTCGAGCGGTTGGATGACGACATGCGCCGCCAGGCGTTGCGCGTGCTGCGCGACCGGGAGCTCGGGCTCGACACCTCGGCCATGGAGGCCAAACTGGTCTCGGCCGACACACAGCCCGAAGTGTGATCGAAGCGCGGCTCCCGAATGAAGCCTGCCGGCAACTTGGCCTCGTCGGCCATCGGTCGGTTCTCAATCGGTCGTCAATGAAGCGGGCGTGACGGTGCCCGACCGACGGGTCGCCGTTGGGCGGCGGGGCTGAGCCCCGGCGTGGTCGCCGACGGCCCGGTGGGCCGATAGCGTCACCCCTCATGGCCCGGTTGGTGTATCTGGGGACTCCGGCGACGGCCGTGTCGCCGTTGCACACCCTGGTGGACGCCGGGCACGACGTCGCCCTCGTGGTCACCCGGGCCGACAAGCGCCGGGGGCGGGGCAACGACCTGTCTCCAAGCCCGGTGAAGGAGGCTGCGCACCGGCTCGGCCTGCCCGTCACGGATCGGCTCGACGACGTGCTGGCGGTGGGGGCCGAGCTCGGCGTCGTGGTGGCGTACGGGCGGATCATTCCGGCGGCAGTGCTGGACCACCTGCCCATGGTCAACCTCCATTTCTCGCTGCTCCCTCGGTGGCGGGGGGCGGCACCCGTCGAGCGGGCCATCCTCGAAGGCGATGCCGAGACAGGCGTCTGCCTCATGGCCGTGGCCGCCGGACTGGACACCGGCGGTATCTATGCCGAGTGCGACACCTTGATCGATGACGACGAGACCGCCGAGGAGCTGCGGTCCCGGCTCGTGGCCATGGGTTGCGGCCTGTTGGAAGAGCACTTGAAGGGTGGTCTGGCCGGTCTGCCGCTGGCCCGGGACCAGATCGGCGTTCCGTCCTACGCCGAGAAGATCATGGCGCACGAGTACGAGATCCTTTGGGACCAGCCCGGGGTGCAGATCCACCGGGTGATCCGGCTCGGCCGGGCCTGGACCACCTTCCGTGGACGGCGACTGCGCATCCTGCGGGCCACCGAGGCACCCGGCGGAACGCCCGTGGGGGAGCCCACCCCGGCCGGGGCCGGCCGTGTCCCCGGCGCGCTCGATGGCCCCACGGTGATGACCGGAAGCGAGTCCCGCATCCGTCTGATCCGCGTACAGCCGGAAGGGAAGCGACCGTTGGAGGTACAGGACTGGCTCCGCGGCGTCCGACCCGAGCCGCACGAACGACTGGGGGTCTGAGCCGGTCGAGGTCGGGATGGGTCCGCACGGTGGTTCCCAGTGGTGGTGTCGAACGGGGCCACCAGCCGCATGGGCCTCGCCGATAGAGTCACTCGGGATGGAGCCGTCCTTCACACTGCCGGAGCTGCGCGTGGCACCGTCGATCCTGTCCGCCGACTTCGGCAGCCTCTCGGACGCCGTCGCCGGGGTCGCCCCCGGCGCGGACTGGCTGCACGTCGATGTCATGGACGGCCACTTCGTACCCAATCTGACCATCGGCCCGCCGGTGGTCGCCTCGTTGCGCGAGCACTCCGACCTGTTCTTCGACACTCATTTGATGATCACCGATCCTGCCCGCTACCTCGAGTCGTTCCGAGATGCCGGCTCGGACGGCTGCACGGTCCATGTGGAGGTGGGGCGGACCGTTGAGTTGATCGCCCAGATGCGCGATCTGGGCCTTCGGGTCGGTTTGGCGGCCAACCCTGACACCCCGTTCGAGGCCATCGAGCCGTTTCTGGCCCAGGTGGACCTGATTCTGTGCATGACCGTGTTCCCCGGGTTCGGCGGCCAGACCTTCATCGCCGAGGTCATGCCCAAGGTGCGCCAGGTCCGTGCCGCGGCCATGGCGGCCGGCCTCAGCCTCGATGTCGAGGTGGACGGCGGCGTCGATGAGCACACGGTCGTCGAGGCAGCGCGGTCCGGAGCCAATGTCTTCGTGTCCGGGTCGGCGGTCTTCGGGCGCCCTCATCCCTTGGAGGCCGTCCGTGACATCCTCCGGGCCGCAGTGGGCGCAGTGGCGGGCGATCCGCCCTGACTACCTCGGACCCCGGTGACCGGCTGGACAACGAAGGGATGACACGCGCCCTCGAGGCCGCGGCCCGCGTGCGGGGACGGACGGCGCCCAATCCGTGGGTGGGGGCGACGGTGCTGTCCGATCCCGACGGGGCCCGCCAGTGGTTCGCCGGGGCCACCGCTCCTCCCGGGGGCGACCATGCCGAGATCAACGCCCTGGCGGCTGCAGGTCGCAGGGCCGAGACGGGCACGTTGTACGTGACGCTGGAACCATGTGCCCACCACGGGCGTACCCCACCCTGCACCGCCGCCATCATCGAGTCCGGTGTCCGCCGGGTGGTGGTCGCCATCGAGGATCCGGACCCGTTGGTGAATGGTCGGGGCATCGCCGCCCTCCGCGCAGCCGGTGTCGAGGTGGAGGTGGGCGTGGAGCGTGAGGCGGCGACCGAACAGCTCGCCGGATACCTCAAGCACCGCCGGACCGGACGACCGTGGGTCGTGCTGAAACTGGCGGCCACGCTCGATGGCCGCATCGCCGCTCCCGACGGGACCAGTCGGTGGATCACCGGGGAGAGCGCCCGCAGCGATGCCCATCGACTGCGGGCCCGGGCGGACGCCGTGCTGGTGGGGGCGGGGACGGTCCGGGCCGATGATCCGGCCCTGACCGTCCGGCTGCCCGCGGGCGACCCTGATTTCCGCGGCCCGGACGAACAACCGATCCGGGTGGTCCTGGGGCGAGCGCCGGCCGGTGCCGCCGTGGCGCCGGCGTGGGAGCTCAGTGGCGATCCCGGCAGCGTGCTCGACGAGCTCGGCCGGCGGGGCGTGCTCGAGGTTCTGGTCGAAGGCGGTGCCACCGTGGCTCATGCCTTCCATTCGTCACGGCTGGTGGACCGCTATGTCCTCTATCTGGCCCCGGCACTGTTCGGTGGCAACGACGCCCGCCCGCTTTTTGCCGGGCCAGGCGCCCCCACGCTCGAAGACGTTTGGCGGGGTCGGGTGCACTCGGTGACTAGCCTGGGAAACGATTTGCGAGTCGAATTGTCCCCCTCCACCAGCTGAGGACCTGCTGCTCGGCTCCAGAATTGTTAATGCCGGCCCAATGCCGGCCGACATAGAAGGAGGGCCGGCGCCATGGCCCGAGGCTGTATCCGGCGCCGGTCAGCGACAATCAGGCGTCAGGCAATCCGAGCCGGGCCGGACGCGCAGAGCAGAGGGAGACACAGGGCCGATGCCCTTTTCATCAGTTGAGGATGCGATCGAAGCGATCGGACGGGGCGAGATCGTGATCGTCGTCGATGACGAGGATCGTGAGAACGAAGGCGATCTGATCATGGCGGCTGACGCCGTCACTCCGGAGAAGATCGCATTCTTCCTGGCCCATTCCTCGGGCGTCATCTGCGTACCCCTCACCCCTGAGCGGGTGGAGCACCTCGAGCTGCCGCTCATGGTCACCGCCAACACCGAGGTCCAGCGGACCGCCTTCACCGTCAGTGTCGACTATCGCCACGGGACGACCACGGGGATCTCCGCAGCCGACCGGGCCGCCACCATCAAGGCGCTGGCCGATCCCCACATCCGTCCGTCCGATCTCAACCGACCGGGACACATCTTCCCGCTCCGCTACCGCCCCGGTGGGGTCCTGAAGCGGGCCGGGCACACCGAGGCCGCCGTGGACCTGGCCCGGGCCGCGGGGATGTCCCCGGCCGGTGTGCTGTGCGAAGTGGTCAGCGAGGACAAGACGGGCATGGCCCGCCTGCCCGAGCTCACGGTCTTCGCCGAGAAGCACGGACTGCGCCTCATCTCCATCGCCGACCTCATCCGGTACCGTCGCCGCAAGGACAAGCTGGTCCGCCGGATCGCCGAGGCACGGATTCCCACCGAATACGGGGAGTTCAACGTCTATGCCTACGAATCAGTGCTCGACGGCGAGCACCACGTCGCCCTGGTCAAGGGCGAGGTGGACGGCCGGCAGAACACGTTGGTGCGCGTGCACAGCGAGTGCCTGACCGGAGACGTGTTCGGTTCGCTGCGGTGTGACTGCGGGCCGCAGCTGCACGGGGCCATGGCCACCATCAATGAACATGGGAGCGGTGTGATCGTCTATCTGCGCGGGCACGAGGGCCGGGGCATCGGACTGCCCCACAAGCTCCGGGCCTACAACCTCCAAGAGGAGGGGTTCGACACGGTCGATGCCAATCTCGAGCTGGGTCTGCCCGCCGACTCCCGCGAGTACGGGATCGGGGCACAGATCCTCGTGGACCTGGGCGTGACGACGATGCGCTTGATGACCAACAACCCCACCAAGTACGGGGGCCTCGAAGGTTTCGGCCTCGACATCGTCGAACGGGTGAGCATCCAGCCGACTCCGACCCCGGAGAACATCGAGTATCTGCGGACCAAGCGCGAGCGGATGGGGCACCTGCTCGAGGGTCTCGATGACGTCCTCTGACCAGACCCTGCTCCCTCCCGGCGCCAAGGACCGGATCGCCGCCCGGGTTGGAACCTCCGTCGACAGCGCCGTGGGCGGGCCGCATCCGAGTATCCGGGTCGGGTTCGCCTGTGCCGAGTTCAACGGTGGGATCACTGACCGCCTCGTGACCGCGGCCCTCGACGCCCTGGAGGAATCCGGCTGCGACCCGTCCCTGTCCATCGTGGCCTGGGCGGCCGGGGCTTTCGAGCTGCCGCTGGTGGCGATGCGCCTGGCGAGATCCGAGGCCGTCGACGCCGTGGTCTGCCTCGGCGCCGTGATCAGGGGGGACACCGGTCACTACGAGTTCGTGGCCGGCGAGTGCGCCTCCGGTCTGCAACGGGTGCAGCTCGACACCGGCATTCCGGTGGTCTTCGGCGTGCTCACCACGGAAACGGTCGAACAGGCGCTGGCGCGATCGGAGCCGGACGAGACCAACAAGGGCCGCGAGGCGGCGCTGACGGCCATCGGCACCGTTGCCGTGCTCGAAGCGGTTTCCTCGGCGGCATCGGGCCCCCGGGTCGGTTTCTCGGTGAGGGGACGCTGATGTTGCGCCTGGTCCTACCCAAAGGGTCGCTGGAGCGGTCGACGTTGGACCTGTTCGCGGCGGCGGACCTGAGTGTCGTGCGCTCGTCCGAGGTCGACTACCGAGCCACCATCGACGATCCCCGGGTGGCCGAGGTCCGGATACTGCGCCCCCAGGAGATCCCGCTGTACGTGGCCGACGGCCTCTTCGACCTGGGCATCACCGGCCGCGACTGGGTGGAGGAGCGAGGCACGGACGTGACGTCGCTCGGCGTCCTCCACTACTCGAAGGCCAGCGCCAACCCGGTCCGGGTCGTGCTGGCCGTACCGACCGAGTCCCCGGTGGCCTCGGTGGCTGACCTGGCCCGGTCGGCCACGGGAACGGGAGGCGCCCTCCGGGTCGCCACGGAGTACCCGGAACTGACCCGACGGTATCTCGAGAGCCACGGTGTGAGTGCCGAGGTGAGCCTCTCCTATGGGGCCACGGAGGCCAAGGTGCCGGACATCGCCGACTGCGTGGTGGAGATCACCGAGACAGGGAGGGCGCTGCGAGCCGCGGGCCTGAAGATCGTCGAGACCCTGCTGGTCTCGCACACGGAGCTGATCGCCAATCCCGCCGCGGCCAAGGATTCGGACAAACGCCATGCCATGGAGCAGTTGCTGACCCTGCTCCAGGGAGCGCTGGAGGCACGCGGGAAGGTGCTGGTCAAACTCAACGTGGCCGCAGAGCAGCTCCCCGGGGTCATCGAAGTGCTTCCGTCCCTCCGGTCACCCACCGTTTCCGAACTGTTTGGCGGCGGCGGGTTCGCGGTGGAGACGGTGGTGCCGAAGTCCGAGATCAACGTCCTGATCCCGGCCCTCAAGGACCGCGGCGCCATGGACATCATCGAGCTGGCCCTGTCCAAGATCGTGCACTGAGCGGAGGCTGCATCGATGGTGACCGTCTGGACAGGGCTGCACGACCTCCCGCCGGTGGGGGGGAGCCCTCTGATCGGAGAGGTGGCGGAATTCGACGACGACCGAGGGCTCGGGGTGGTCGAGCACGGGCCGGGCCGACGGCTTCCCTTCCACTGCACCGCCATCACCGATGGTTCGCGCCACATCGACGCGGGGACCCTGGTCGCCTTCGTCGTCACTGCCGGTCGGCTCGGCCGGCTGGAGGCCCGGTC
>DASZJN010000214.1:0-7870 GCA_035948045.1 Acidimicrobiales bacterium
CCACCGCCACGGTCGAGCGCCAGCCGGCGGCGCCCCGGAACTGAGCCTTACCAAGGCGGCCGAAGGACCAATCCGTCAACCAGGGGAACGAGAGGAGCGACACGTGCAGGACCATCAGTTCGATTTCGTCGTCGACGGCACGCCCGAGGAGGTCTGGGACGTGATCTGGAAGCGCACGCGGGTGGGCATCGAGACCGACACCGTGAAGATCGAGATCTTCCACCCGGGAGATGAGGAAGGGAACGGCCTGGTTCGCCACTGTCACTTCCCGGTGCCGAAGTATCTCCTCTCCGGGGGCAGGGCCCAATCGTGGGAATGGATCACCGAGGCCAAGCGGCCCGTGTCGTGGCGGTACGACGCCATCGGAAAGCCGCTCTGGTCGCGCGCCTCAGGGTGGACACGGCTCGAAGACGTGGGTGCCGGAAAGACCAGGGTCTACTTCCGCGAGACCTACGAGGCGTTCAATCCCCTGATGCGGGCGCTCCTCGAGAAGCGGGTGCACGATTTCATATCCAAGGACAATGACAAGCTGATCGAGGCGTCTTTGGTGAGGTCCCTCAAGAAGCTCCGTGAGCGGGAGGCGACCTGAGGGCCAGACTCGTCCGCTCGGGTTGGCCGGGGCACGGCGGTGACTCCGTGGATCAGCCGGAGAAGCTGAAGCGGTCCCAGTCCCAGACCATCATGGACTCATACGGGGCGGCGAGCAGCAGCCGGGTCGGCGCCTGTGCCGTGGCCAGGGTGACCACCGGCCCCAGCCGCTCGCCGACCGTGGCCGGGTCGTCGTCGAGGTAACAGACCGTCATCTGCAGGTCGCCGTCGGTGAACATCGGGCGCCGGATGGCGGGGGTCGTGGCATAGGCCCACGCTCCGGCCACACCGGGCACCGACACCAGTTCCGGGAGCAACTCGGTGTGCTTCCGCTGGAGGTAGCCGTCCCGAGACGATTGGTCGGTGGGCGCCTCGACGATCAGGTACACGCCTCGGTGTGGCCGGAAGGGCACCACTTCGGGTCCGACGAGGGCACGGGGAGCGGCGTGGGCCTCGAGGAGTCGCAGCCCGCCGCGGTAGTGGGAGGGCAGGGCCTGGGAGAACCGACCCAACTCGGCCAGGTGGCGACCCAGGGTGAGGAATTCGTCGATGGTCTCGTCGACCGGGTTGCCCATCAGGTAGCAGACGACGTGGTCGACCCGTGACCAATCGTCGACGGCTGCTGCCCGGGCGGCGCGACAAGCGGGCGTCGAGGCCCACCGTTGGCCGAGGATCAGCCCGGGCAATTGGTACTGCTCTGGCATGTGGTCCAACTGGTGCCAATCGAGGTACGAAGGGTCGTCGCCGGTCGGAGACCGGTACGACAACGAGAAGAATCCGACCTTGACCCTGTTCATGGTCCCCCAGGATAGAGACGATGGGTGAGCACGGAACGATGGGCCGAACGGGTCAACCCGGAACCTCCTCCACGCCGGCGAGTGCGGCCATCGCCTCCAGCTGCTCGAGGTAGTGGGACCGCGAGTGGTGAACGAATCGCAGCTGGAGCGCGGTGGCGCCTACCTCCGTCAGCCGGTCGACCATTCGCCGGGCGCCGGCCGGGTCGCCGAGTGGGTCCGCCGGCCGGCCGTTCTGCAGCACCACCTCGAGCGGGTGGGGGCGTACGGCCCAGGCGGGGGTGGCCCGGGCGGCGACGATCATGGCGGCCAGGTCGACCGACCGGATGCCGAAGGGCACCCAGCCGTCCCCGAGGGCAACGGCGCGGCGAAGGGAGCGGGCCGTCCGTCCGCCGATCCACAGGGGCACCGACGGTTGAACGGCCGTCGGATCCAGCACCACGCCCGAGAACCGGTAGAAGGCGCCGTCGTATTCGGGGAGGCGGTTGGACAGCGAGGCCCTCAGTGCTGCGATGGCGTCGTCGGCTCGGGGGCCACGGTCGTCGAAGGGGGCATCGAGGAGCTCGAACTCCTCCTTCAGGGAGCCGACCCCCAATCCCAGGATGACCCGACCGCCCGATACCTGATCGAGCGTGCCGTAGCGCTTGGCGATCGCCAGTGGGTGGTGGTAGCCGAGGACGAGCACGTTGGTGGCCAGACGTATGCGCGAGGTGCGAGCCGCCAGATAGCCGAAGGTGGCCAGAGGGTCCCAGTATCGGCTCCCGCGCACTGTGGCCACGTCGACGGGTACGACAACGTGTTCACTGCACGTCAGGTGGTGATAGCCCAGGCGATCGGCGGCCTCGGCGATGGCCACCACGTCATCGATGGTCCCCGCTGTCTCCCACGACGCGTGGGCGCCAGGAAGCATTGTGACCACCGGGGTGGTGATCCCCAACGGAATCGGTCGCACCCGTGTCGCCGGTGATGGCGGATCCTCGGTGCTGCCCTTCGGTGCCACAGTCTCTCCTCCGGGCAATCAGCTTCGGCCGAGACGACGCTAACACTGAGCGATGCCCGCCCACCGCGAGCACCCCGCCGCTCCACCCGTCGTCGTCGGTCGACTCCGGGCCGCTACGAGGGCCCAAGGCAGCCCGGGCGTGAGGCTGGGCGGAGAGGCGCGTCAACCCCTTTCCTCTCCGGCTCGTACTGGATGGTGCAGAGACACGACGACTCGACGACAAGACGTCGACAAGGAGCACGGCATGAACGACGATCTGATCCCAGCGCGGGCCGGTGGGCGTCCCGTCCCCTCTCCGGCGCCATGGCGGGCCTGTCCTTCGGCCAGGCGTCGGGCCGTCTGCCTCGCCGCGTTGGTGGCACTGGGCGGGACCCTGGCGGCCTGCGGGTCGACGGCCTCGGCTTCGCCGCCGCCGCCCGGATGTGCTCCCGGAACCCCGAGGATGACCGTGCAAGCGACGGGTCAGGCCTCCGCGTCTCCGGACACCCTCACCATCAGCATCGGGGTCGACGTCTCCGACCCGACGGCGGCGGCCGCCCTGTCCGACGCCAACGAGCGGGCCACCACGCTGACCGGTGCCTTGAGAGGATCGGGCGTGGCCGCAGCCGACGTCCAGTCGACGAACTTCTCCATCTTCCCGAAGTTCGCGGTGAGCGGAGCCATCACCGGGTATGAGGTGTCCAACACCCTCCTGGTCACCCTGCACCACCTGTCGGACGCCGGTCAGGTCGTCGACACGGCCGGGGCCTCCGTTGGCAACGCCATACGAATCAACGGATTGGCATTCGCGGTCAGCAACACCGGGAACGTCGACGGCCAGGCGCGTGCGGCCGCCGTCACCACGGCCGCCGACCACGCCCGCGCCATGGCGACCGCGGCCCACCGGTCACTCGGAGGAATTTGCTCGATCAGTGACTCCACCACCGGACCGAGTCCGGAGCTCAGCGGCCCTGCCTTCAATGGCTCGATAGCCGGCGCCACTCCAACGCCGGTTCCCCTGGAGCCTGGCACTCAGCAGGCCAGCGCCCAGGTCACCGTGGTGTACGTGGTGGTGCCGAAATCCGGGTGATCGCGGCCCCGGCATGGTGCACGGCGGCGCGCACGAGGCCGTCGAACTCGATGCCCATCCGGGTGATGATCTCTCCCGCCGGGCGGTCCTCGGCCCGCGAGTAGCCCGTGCCGGCCCAGAGATTGACGGTGTGGGGATCTCCCTGTTGCAACGCAGCGCGGCGTAGGGCCCGGGTGGCATTGTTGATCTCCGGGTAGGCCGATGGAGCATCGGGATGCGCACGCATGAACCGGTTGACCAGCCCCCGGGCCCGCCGCCCGCTGAAGGCCCTGGTCATCGCGGTTCCATCGAATCCAGAGTGGATCAAGGCGGCCTTGTGGATCCCGTGCGCACCACTCTCGGGGCTCCGGAGCAGGGCGGTGCCCACCTGGGCCGCGACGGCGCCCATGGCCACCACCGCGGCCACGTGGGCGCCCGTCATGAGCCCACCGGCGGCGATCACCGGCACGTCGACCGTCCGGCGGATGGCGGGGACCAGCGCGGCGATTCCCAAGCCGCTCTCAAGGGGGACCCCGTCATCGAACGTGCCCTGGTGACCCCCGGCTTCGATCCCCTGACCGGCCACCGCGTCGGCACCGGCATCGACGGCCATGCGGGCCTCAGCAGGGGTGGTCACCGTGATCACCACCCGGGAACCGGCATCTCGAAGCAGGGCGACGACGGAGGGCGCCGGACATCCGAAGGTGAAGCTGACCACCGGCACCGACTCGTCGACGAGAAGGTCGATCTTGTCCTGCCAGCCATCGTCGTCCCACCTGGGCTCGAGGTCGACGCCGAACCGGTCCGCTTCGGCCCGCAGGCCCGCCAGGTAGGCCGTGACCCCGAGTTCGTCCAGCGTCGGGCCCTGCGGGACGAAGACGTTGACACCGAACGGCGCCGTGGTCAGGGCACGCACCTCGCGGATCTCGTCGGTCAGGGCCTCGGCCGTCCGGTACCCGCCGGCCAGGAAGCCGAGGCCTCCGGCGTTGCTGACGGCGGCGGCCAGGGCCGGGGTGGACGGGCCCCCGGCCATAGGGGCGCCGATGATCGGCCAACGCACCGGTAGCCCCAGAAGGTCCATGTGCTCTCCCTCGTCTCGGACCCGATCCTACGGCGCCGCCGCCGCCGGACGCCTTCGGCAACCGGGCCGGCACGGTGACGGGCGTGCCCGAACGCCGAACCCTCTGCCATGCTTTGGCCATGTTCGACGATCTCCTTCGGGAGAACAAGCGCTACGTGTCCGGCTTCTCACTGAAGGGGATCCCGGCCCGGGCGGCCAAGGAATTCGGGCTGGTCACCTGCATGGACAGCCGAATCGAACCGCTGGCCATGCTCGGGCTGGTTCCGGGCGACTCCAAGATCCTCCGCAATGCCGGAGGCCGGGTCACCTCTGACGTCCTCCGATCGTTGATCCTGGCCACCACCTTCCTCGGCGTGCGGAGAATCGCCGTCATGCACCACACCGACTGCGCCTTGGCGGACCGCAGCGATGACCAGATCCGATCGGGCTTCCCCGCCGACCAGGTCGACCGGTCCGGGGCTTGGGAGTTCTTGGCCATGCCTGATCCGGACCGTGCCCTCAGGGAGGACGTAGACGCCGTTCGCAGTTGCGATCTGCTCCCTCAGGGTGTGGGCGTGGAAGGGTGGCGCTACCGGGTGGAGTCCGGCGAGATCGTACGCGTCGTCGCCTCGTAGCGTGGCCTACCGAGCCGAAGGAGGAGGTCGATGATCCCCGGTACTGTGGGAGCCGTGCCGGAGATGCCCGGGATGCCAGGGATGCACGGGACGGGTCGCCTGCCGTTCAACGTCCACAGCGCCATGACCCAGTGGGACCTGAGCCCGTTCCCGCTGCTGGTTCTGGTCGTGGTCATCGCCGCCGCGGCCTGGTACCTGCGGGCGGAATCCGCGCTCTCCGCCCGCGGCCGCCGGTGGAGCGGCAAGCGGACCGTCTCCTTCATGGCCGGTCTGGTGGCCGTCGATCTGGCCTTGCAGTCGCCGGTGGCCACGTTCTCCATGGGGTACTTCCAGGCCCATGTCATCCAGCACCTGTTGTTGATGGTCGTCGCCCCGCCGTTGCTGGCCTTGGGGGCGCCCATGACCCTGGCCCTGCAGACGTCGGGCCGGAGGGGCAAGGTGCGCCTTCTTCGGCTGCTCAACGCCCGTCCCTTTCAGCTGCTGACCCACCCGGGCCCGGTCTGGTTCCTGTACTACTTCTCCATGTTCGCCTTCTTCTTGACCTTCGCCTTGGGATTCGCCATGAACCACATGTGGGTAATGGACCTGGTCAACTTGGCCTTCTTGGGGGCGTCGACCCTGTTCTGGTGGCCCATCGTCGGGTTGGACCCGATCCCGCACTGGCAGATGGGCCACGGGACGCGGATCGTCAGTCTGTTGATCGGTGTCCCCATCGAGTCGTTCCTGGCGCTTGCCCTGTTGAGCAGCGCCCGACCGGCGGCATCGATGTACACGGTGGAAAGCACCCACGCCGGGGCGGCGATCCTGTGGATCGGGGCGGAGCTCTTCACCTTTTTGGCGTTGATCCCGGTGTTCGTGCAGTGGGTCCGGTTCGAGGAGCGCAACAGCGCCCGCTATGACGCACAGCTGGACGCGGAACTGGCCGCCGGTCGAGTCGACGCCGCCCCCGTATCGGAGCCGTGACCGCCGAGTCTCGCCCCGCCGCCGTGAGACTAATGAGCCGGGTTGAACACGTACGTGAACGGCGTGGCGGTGGGCCTGTCGAAGAACACCGACTTCCCCTTGATGAGGACGGCGACGACCACCGCTGACGCCCCGACCTGGACCGTCATAACCCCTGCGGCGGGGAAGGTCAGCGTCTTTCCGGCCGGTTGAACGGCGCTGACCAGGGTATTCGTCGAGCTCGAACTGGTCACCTGCACCCAGACGCTCCCCGTGGTGGCAATGGCCACCGTGAATTTCGGGGTGCTGACGGTGTAGTTGGAGGTCGTGCCCTGGGTCCCCGTCAACTGCACGGCGGCCGCCTGGTGGGGGTGCCCGCCGCCGACCGGGGTCGGGGCCGGGGGGGTAACCGGGGCGCCGCCGGGTTGGACGATCCGGAGGAGGTGTGATCCGGCCAGCCACTGCGTCCGCCACTGGCTGACGCCGAATCCGACCAGCGCCGCGACCAGCAGCGCGGCGGTGACCCACGTGATCACCTTCAGCGAGGTGGGGGCGCGCAGCCGCCGGCGGGCCTTGGCCACCGCCCGCTTGCTGTGCTTGATGTCCTGGCGGGGAACGACCGGAAAGGTACCGGTGGGAGGACCGGTCGACACCCCGTACCCGTAGCCGCCGGCCGCCGCCGTGGATCCGTCGCCGACCCTGGGAACCTGCCCGGTCTGGGTGAAGGCGCGAAGGTGGTCAGGACCGGTTGTCACCGCCGCCATCACGTTGGTCACGGGCGCCGCCGCGGCGCCGATTCGCCGCGACCCGGCTGACGCCGCCTCCGAGGCTGACCAGGCGTCGATCATCCTCAGGGCCAGGGCGTCCCCGTCGAGCCCGAGGAACGCCGCGTACCGGCGGAGCGTGGAGAGGGCCAGGGCCTGATCGGGGAGACGGGCCAGGTCCCCGTGCTCCAGCGCTTCGAGCTGGGTGATGGGCCGGCTCAACCGATCGTGTACCGCGAGGAGGTCAAGGCCGCGCTCGTTGCGGGCATCCCGAAGCTGCCGTCCGATCTCCTCGGCGGAGGACATCGTCTCTTCCTGTTGGTCGTCGCGCCGGCGTGTGGTTCCGCCGCGTTGCCGGATCACGTGCTGTCTCCTGACTCTCCCGTGGGCCAAGCGTAGTTGTTCACCCATTACCTTTCGGCACCGCGAGGAGGTCGGTTGAGGCAGATGGCGGGGCCGACCCGTGAGCCAGTATCGGCGAGGAATGTTGCGAGCGCAACTAGTGTTGCAGTTGGTGCTGAGTCAAGTGGACAGCGGGGAGCTGCGGAGCGAGCATGGGCGACGTGGCCACCTGAAGCCAAAAGGAGGTCGGTCATGCCGGCAGTGACGGTTGAGGACGTGCTCGCGCTCCCAAAGATCGGAGCAGTTGACGGCGGGGTGACCAAGGGGCGGCCGGTGATCTCGGTGACGACGGCCCCGTCCGGCTTCGAAGGCGAGGGCTTCCCGGTTCGTCGGGCCTTCGCCGGCGTGGACCGCCGCCATCTGGACCCGTTCATCCACATGGACCAGATGGGCGAGGTCGAGTACGCCCCGGGCGAGCCCAAGGGAACCCCGTGGCATCCCCATCGCGGCTTCGAGACGGTCACCTACATGATCGACGGGACCTTCCAACACCAGGACTCCATCGGCGGTGGCGGCCTCATCACCAACGGCGACACCCAGTGGATGACCGCCGGCGGGGGCATCCTCCACATCGAGAAGCCACCGGAGGAGCTGGTGGCCAGCGGCGGGCTGTTCCACGGCATCCAGCTGTGGGTGA
>DASZJN010000215.1:0-3146 GCA_035948045.1 Acidimicrobiales bacterium
GAGACACTGCAACTGTCCAAGGTGGCACGGGTCGGCTTCGACAATCGAACGGCGTCGGGCGCCGGCCTGCTCGCCTCCCTCTGCCGGCCCTCGATGCCGCTCGGACTGCCCTGGCACGATCGATCAACGGTGCAGAGGGCCCTGGCCCGCTTCATGTCGGGGCGGTACGACCTCGTCTGGTTCTTCGGAGCGCGATCGTGGGTGCTGGCCGGCGAGCCGGTCCTCGGTCCTACCATCATCGACCTCGACGACCTCGAGGATCAGAAGATCGTGGCTCGGCTGTCGATGCCGCACCCTCCCTCATCGGGTTGGCCTCAGCGGATCCGGCGACAGGGCAGCACGATGGTGGCCCACGAGGAGATCCGGAGGTGGCGGCGGCTGCATCGGCGAGCCGCCCAACGGGCTTCGGCCATCGTGGTATGCAGCTCCCTCGACGCCGAGCGCGCCGCCAGGGGTGGCGTGGCGAACGCTGCCGTTGTCCCCAACGGGTACCGAACCGTCGAACACCCGCTGGGGAGAATCGGCGTCGGCTCGCCTCCCACACTCCTCTTCCAGGGCCTTCTCCGCTACCCGCCCAACCTCGAGGCCGCCCGCCTGCTGGCCCACGAGGTGGGGCCGGCGTTGCGGGCCTTGATCCCCGATGCGCAGATCCGACTGGTGGGAGAGCACCATCCGGACCTGATGGATGTGCACGACCCTCCTCGGGTCACCGTGGTGGGTCAGGTCCCGGACATCGCCACCGAGCTGGCGCAGGCTGACATCGTGGTGGTTCCCATCCGCTACGGCAGCGGGACCAGGGTAAAGATCCTGGAGGCATTCGCCCATCGCATCCCTGTGGTGTCGACCACCCTGGGCGCCGAGGGCCTCGGTGCCGTGGACGGGGTCCACCTGCTGATCGGGGACACGGCCCCGGCGCTGGCCGAGTCGTGCGCCCGTTTGCTCGGCGACGTCCGGTTGCGCGAGTCGGTGGCGTCGGGGGGAGAAGCGCTCTTCTCCGATCGCTTCAGGACGGACGTCATCGAGGAGGGCATCGCCGGTCTGGCTCGTACCGTGGCCGGGGAGCGGGAGTGCTGAGCGTCGCCGTGCAGGAGTGAAGGTGTCCGGCTGGCGGTAGGGTCCTATCCGTGCAGGGACACGTCGAGGTGGAACGGTGACGGCCGTGGCTCGGAGTTCCTGCTTCCCCCTTTTCCGCCATGCCCGCCTCGGCCGGGCGGCGCCATGATCTATGTGCTCACCGTGCACTGGCGCTCCCCCCAATGGGTGGCGCCACAACTCGAGTATCTGCACCGGAACATCGCTTCGCCGTTCAGGGTGTTCGCCGTGCTCAACGGGATCGATGACCGCGAGCTGTGGAACCGGTTCGACCATGCCGAGGATCTGAAGGCCCCTCATGGCGAGAAACTCAACGCCCTGGCCGGATTGGTGGTCGACCAGGCCAGCCCGGACGACATCATCGTCTTCCTCGACAGCGACGCCTTTCCCATCCGCGCCCTGGACGGCTGGCTCTCCGAGACCCTCCGGGCCCGGCCGCTCATCGCCATCCAGCGCCGGGAGAACTTCGAGGATCTGCGCCCCCACCCGAGCTTCTGTGCCACGACGGTGGGATGTTGGCAGCGGATCGGCGGGGACTGGGGCCGCGAGCTGTGGACGACTCCGAGCGGTGCCGTCCTCGATGATGCCGGGACGCGGGTCCTTCACTCCCTCGAGGCGCATGGTGTCGACTGGCTCCCCCTTACCCGGTCCAACACCCGCGATGCCCACCCGCTGTGGTTCGGTGTGTACGGACAGTACGTCTACCACCACGGAGCCGGCTCCCGGACGAAATGGAGCGTCCTCGACGACCAGAAGGTGTTCACGCCGGCCAGTCTGCAGAACCCAAGTCTGGGCTCGTTGAGCAGGGAGGTCCGTAGTGACCCCCGTGCCTTGTTGCACGTGCGCCCGCGCGACCTCACCGTACTGCCGGCCGCCGCGGCGCGATCGGTCCGACAGATCCGGAAACGGCTCCTCATGCTGGCTGCCGATCGCCAGTCGGACCGGGTGTTCCGGCGCCTGATCGCCGACCCCGCGTTCTACCGCGAGTTCGACGAGTCGGTTCCCGAGGCAGCGTTTCGAGAGGACCATCTTGGCTAAGGTCGCAACAGTGGCGACGCGGCCTCCATCAGCGGCTGGCAGCGCCCCGGCACCCGGTACCAGAAGTTGGAGCCGAACGGGCCGGCGGATGCGGCAGCGGGCGCGGGACGTCGGCGCTGCCTGGGAGATCTGGACGGATCCGGACTATCGGCGCCTGGCCCGGTCCTACGAGTTGCCGGACGGGTCCCGGCGGATCTACTGCTACCACGTTCGTAAGACTGCGGGCACCAGCCTCCATCTGAGCTTCATGGCACTGGGTGGCGAAGATCCGCTCGACGTCTATCGGCGGATGGTCGATGCCCCGTTGCATCGGACCATCAGCGGCCCGTACGGTTTCGCCGCCTTCAACCGCCGGGTGCTGGCCCAGGGGGCCTACTTCTACGGCCGATCCCACCGGGCCGCCGCCGCTCAACCCTTGCCGCCGAAGACCTTCACGGTCACCGTCCTCAGAGACCCCGTCGAGCGGGCCCACTCCTACTTCGACTATCTGGTGACCGGAGACGATCCGGCGATGCCCGGCGCGGTGGCCGCCGGCGAGCGGCAGCTGGCGTCGCAGGGCTTCGACTCCTTCCTGGACCAGGTGCCCCGCCGGCACCTCCTGGCCCAGTTGGCCATGTTCTCGGATGACCTCGACGTATCCGAGGCGGTCGGGCGGATCGGGGAGTGCTCGAGCGTGTTCTTCACCGAGGACTTCGACGACGGGCTGGCCGCGCTGGGCCGGCGCCTGGCGTTGCCGCTCGTCGGTCGGCGGGCCCGGGTGACCGGGAGCCGCTCGTCAATGACCGACGGACAGCGAGAGCGACTCCGAGCGAGATTGGAGCCGGAGTACGAACTGCTTCGCCGTCTCGACGAAGGAAGATTGCGCGCATCGGTTGGACTGATCCCGATTGAGTCTGTCTGCGCGTCGTCCCTTCCCGGCTTCGGCATTGACCGAATCGGCACGGATCGCAGTCCGTTCGCTCGCCTGGCCCGCTGCAAGGCACGGATCTTCCCGACGGCAGGCGGGTAACGGCGGA
>DASZJN010000216.1:0-9318 GCA_035948045.1 Acidimicrobiales bacterium
TCCTCGAAGCTCAGGCCGCAATGGGTGCAGGCCAGGTGCTGGCTGAAGGTGATGGCCTCCTGCTCCGTGCCGTCCGCGTCCACCACCACGACCTCGGCCACCCCCTCGGCCAGGGACAGCGCCGTCTCCAGGGACTCGGTCAGTCTCCGACGGATGTCGTCCCGGCGGATCAGCCGGTCGACCACCACCTCGATGGTGTGCTGCTCGTAACGGGCCAGGTCCACCCGGTCACGGTCGGCCAGCTCCACCGTGACCCCGTCCACCCGGGCCCGGGCGAAGCCCTGTTTGGCCAGGTCGTCGAGCAGGGCGCTGTACTCGCCCTTGCGGCCCCGCACCACCGGGGCCAGGACCAGGAACCGGGTGCCCTCGTCCATGGCGAGGATCCGGTCGACGATCTGCTGGGGGCTCTGGCGGGCCACCGGCCGGCCGCAATTGGGGCAGTGGGGCTTGCCGATCCGGGCGTAGAGGAGCCGCAGGTAGTCGTAGACCTCGGTGACCGTGCCCACCGTCGACCGGGGATTGCGGGATGACGACTTCTGGTCGATGGAGATGGCCGGGGACAGCCCCTCGATGAAGTCGACGTCGGGCTTGTCCATCTGGCCGAGGAACTGGCGGGCATAGGCGGACAGGGACTCGACGTATCGCCGCTGGCCCTCGGCGTAGATGGTGTCGAAGGCCAGCGAGGACTTGCCCGACCCGGAGAGGCCGGTGAAGACGATCAGCCGGTCGCGCGGGAGATCGAGCGAGACATCTTGCAGGTTGTGCTCGCGCGCGCCCCGCACCACCAGTCGATCAGCCATCAGCTGAGGATACCGGCATGAGGGTCGCGGTCCGGCTCAGACACTGACCGTGGCGTCGACGTCGGCCGTGTCGCCGGGCAGCACCGGGGAGCCGTCGACCGGGTCACGGACCAACAGGGACCGCAGCTCGGTGATCTCGTCGCGCAGTAGGGCCGCCTCTTCGAATCGCAGCTCTTCGGCGGCCCGGTTCATCTCGGCCTCGAGCCGATGGATCAGGCCCGACAGCTCGTCGGCGTCCGGGCCGACGGCCTGGGCCATCTCTGCCGCCGCGGCCCGGGGGTCCACCCCACCGGCCCGTCCCCTCTGGGCGCGATCGGCGGCAGACCGGCTGTTGGGGCCCGAGGTGATCGCCGCCGACCCGATGCCTTCGCCGCGCACCCGTTCGAGGATGTCGGTCACCGACTTGGTGATGGAGACCGGGTCGATCCCGTGGGCCTCGTTGTAGGCGATCTGGCGCGCCCGCCGGCGCTGGGTCTCGCCGATGGCGTTGGTCATCGAGTCGGTGATGCGGTCCGCGTACATGACCACCCGCCCGTTGACGTTGCGGGCCGCCCGACCCATGGTCTGGATGAGGGAGGACGTCGATCGGAGGAACCCCTCCTTGTCGGCGTCCAGAATGGCCACCAGGGAGACCTCGGGAAGGTCGAGGCCCTCGCGGAGGAGGTTGATCCCCACCAGCACGTCGAACGCCCCCAGGCGCAGTTCGCGCAGGATCTCCACGCGGGCCATGGTGTCCACGTCGGAGTGGAGGTACTGGACGCGCACACCCTGTTCGGCGAGGTAGTCGGTCAGATCCTCGGCCATCTTCTTGGTGAGGGTGGTCACTAGCACCCGGTTCCCATTGGCCACCGTGGCGTCGATACGCTCGCGCAGGTCGTCGATCTGGCCGGTGGTGGGCCGGATGTCCACCTCGGGATCGACCAGGCCGGTCGGCCGGATCACCTGCTCGACGATATTGGCGCTGTGCTCGAGCTCCCAGGGCCCGGGCGTGGCCGACAGCAGGATGGCCTGGCCGGTCCGCTCGATGAACTCCTCGAACCGGAGCGGCCGGTTGTCCATGGCCGACGGCAGTCGGAAGCCGTGGTCGACGAGCGTCTCCTTGCGCGAGCGGTCGCCGGCGAACTGGCCCCGGAGCTGGGGCACGGCCACGTGGCTCTCGTCCAGCACGACCAGGAAGTCCTTGGGGAAGAAGTCGAGGAGGGTGAACGGCGCCTCGCCCGCTGACCGACCGTCCAGGTGCCGGCTGTAGTTCTCGATCCCGCTGCAGACCCCGGTCTCCGCCAGCATCTCGAGGTCGTACTCGGTGCGCATGCGGAGCCGCTGCGACTCGAGCAGCTTGCCGGCCTCGCCCAGCTCGGCCAAGCGGCTGCGGAGCTCGGCCTCGATGCTGACGACGGCCCTCTGCAGTCGCTCGTCGCCGGCGCCGTAGTGGGTGTTGGCGAACACCACCAACTCCTCGAGCTCCTCGCCGATCTCCCCGGTCGTCACGTCGAAGGGCCGGATCCGCTCCACGGTGTCCCCGAAGAACTCGATGCGGACGGCGTGACTCTCGTAGGCGGCGTGGATCTCGAGCGTGTCCCCCCGGGCCCGGAACTGGCCGCGGGACAGCGTGACGTCGTTGCGGGAGTACTGGAGCTCGACCAGGCGCCTGAGCAGGGTCCGTTGGTCGTGCACCTCCCCGGGCCGGAGGGCCACGATCCGGTCGCGGTACTCGTCGGGCGAGCCCAATCCGTAGATGCAGGACACCGAGGCCACCACGATGGTGTCAGGCCTGAGCAACAGCGACGAGGTGCAGGCATGACGGAGCCGGTCGATCTCGTCGTTGATCGAGGAGTCCTTCTCGATGTAGGTGTCCGACGAGGGCACATACGCCTCGGGCTGGTAGTAGTCGTAGTACGAGACGAAGTACTCGACGCGGTTGCGGGGGAAGAACTCCTTGAGCTCGGCGGCCAGCTGGGCGGCCAGCGACTTGTTCGGCTCGATGATCAGCGTGGGTCGCTGGACCCCTTCGATGGTCCACGCGATGGTGGCCGTCTTGCCCGACCCGGTGATGCCCATCAGCGTCTGATAGCGGTCACCCCGCTGCAGGCCCTCGACCAGCCCGGCGATGGCCTGGGGCTGGTCCCCGGCGGGGCGAAACGGCGAGACCACCTCGAAATCGGGCATAGGTGGATGGTACCGGGAGGGTGCGACGCCGGTTCGGGCCCCGGGGGCGAGCCCAGGGCCTCAGCCGTCGGCGGCCGGCAGCCGGGACTGCTGTGCCCGAAGCTCCAGCAGGGCCGCCCACGCCCGCTCGACCTCCGCCCGGAGGTGATCGTGGTCGGAGGAGTTGTCGATGACCACGTCCGCTCCCGCCAGGCGGGTCTCGCGATCAGCCTGGGACCCGATCCTGGCCTCGGCGTCAGCCTTTTCCATCCCCCGCTGGCTCACCAGCCGCTGGAGGGCGACGTCGGTGGGGGCGTCGACCACCACCACCGCCCCCAGGTCCAACAGCTCGCGGTGGGCCGGCCGCAGCAGGGGGATGTCGAGCACCACGATCTCGCCGGTTCCTCCATAGCGGTCCTTGCGGGCGATCATCTCGACGCCGATGGCGGGGTGGGTGATGGCGTTGAGGTCGGCCAGCGCCTCGGGATGGCCGAAGACCAGCTCGGCCAGCGCGGGGCGGTCGATCTCACCGGCCGCGTCCACGATCCCCGGTCCGAAGCGGTCGATGAGCGGCTGGTAGGCGGGCCCTCCGGGGGCGACCACCTCGCGGGCGATCAGATCGGCGTCCACCAGCTTCGCCCCCCGGGCGACGAGCAGTTCGGCCACTGTCGACTTGCCTGCACCGATCCCGCCGGTGAGCCCGACCGCGAGCATTCCCGAGCTCTGATCAGGCCGGGCGCCGCGGCCGGGAGGCGGTGGCGAAGAGCACCATGGTGGTGCGATCGAGCTCGTCGGTGACGAAGAAGTCGTCGGCGGTGATGCCGGTCATGCCCCCCGAGTCGCCGCGGGCGATGACCTTGTAGGCCACGGGAAGGAGGCGGGTGTAGATCCCGATGTACCACGAGCGGGGCATCCGGTGCCGAAGGTCCAGCACGTCGAGCCGGAGCACCTTGTCCGCCTTGGCCCGGCGGGCCGTGAAGTCCGCCTTCACGTGGGGCACGGCATCCATGCCCTGCACCGTCACGTCATGGAAGTGCCGGGCCAGGAGTTCGCTCAGCTCGGTCGGTTCGAACAGGTGGATGTGGAAGGGGTTCTCGAAGTCGGCCGGGGCGTTGGGGGTCAGGAAGAACACCGTCCCATCGTCGGCCAGCACCCGCGACAGCTCGCGCACATGGCCCTCGGGGTCGTCGAAATGCTCGATGAGGTGCGACGAGCACGCCCATTCGAAGCTGCCCTGGGCGAACCCGAGGGACAGCGCATCCATCTGGGCCACCAGCAGGCCGTCCCGGCCCCAGCGACCCCTCGCCGCCACGACCGCGTCAGCGCTGTAGTCCGCCCCGACCACCACCCGGTCCTCGGACAGGAAGCGGGCCGATTCGAAACCCTCCCCGCAACCCATGTCCAGCATCGTGCCTGTCCCCAGGCGCTCGATGACCGACCGGTACCCGGCGGCGTGGAGGGCCAGCAACGAGTCGGGAGTCACCCCCTGCCTCGGCCGCTCGCCGGTGAGGCGGGTGGCGGTCCGCTCGCGTCGGGCCACGCCGTGGGCGCCCGGAGGCCCTGGAACGGAACGGTTGGCACTCATGGGGTCCCCTTGCGTGGTGGCGGCCGGTTCCGAGCCCGATCGGCACTGATGCCATCGTGACTCGTCGGTTGTTTACACTACCGATCACTCGTGTGGGATCCCCAACCTTCCGCTGTCGCGCCCCCGGGCCGGGCCCCGGGCCCGGCCGGAGGCGTCTATGCCCGGCTTCGCTCCCCCAGCCGGGTCCGGGCGAAGGTCGACTACTGGGTCCTGGCGCTGGCGGCCTTCATCCCCATGCTGGCGTCCCAGCCCGGGGTCGTGACCGACGACACCAAGACCTACCTCTACCTCGATCCGGGTCGCTACGTGCGCCAGGCCGTCTCCCTGTGGGACCCGGGCGTGGGCCTGGGCACGGTGACCCACGAGAACATCGGCTACCTGCTGCCGATGGGGCCCTTCTACTGGGCCATGGCCGAACTCCACGTGCCCCTCTGGATCGCTCAGCGCCTGTGGTTGGGATGCCTGCTGTTCGCCGCCGGCGCCGGCGCCCTCTACCTGTGCCGCACCGTCGGGCTCTCCGGCCCCGGTCGGTACGTCACGGCGCTCGGTTTCATGTTCACCCCGTACGTCCTCCAGTACTCGGGCCGCATCTCGGTCATCCTGATGCCGTGGGCGGGCCTCCCGTGGATGGTGGCCTTCGTCATCCTGGCCCTGCGGCGCGGCGGTTGGAGGTATCCGGCCCTCTTCGCCCTGGTCGTGGCCCTGGTCAGCGGGATCAACGCCAGCTCCATCCTCTACGTGGGCATCGCCCCCGCCCTCTGGCTCCCCTACTCGGTGCTCGTCGCCAAGGAGGCGACCTGGCGAAAGGCCTGGGGCGTGGCCTGGAAGATCGGGCTGCTCAGCGCGCTGGTGTCCCTCTGGTGGGCCGTGGGCCTGCAGGTGGAGGCGGCCTACGGGGTGAACGTGCTCCGCTACACGGAGACGGTCCCAGCCACCAGCGGGGCCTCACTGGCCTCAGAGATCGTCCGGGGTCTGGGCTACTGGTATTTCTACGGTTCGGACCGGATCGGGAGCTGGACCCAGTCGTCGGTGGACTACACCCAGAACCTCTGGCTGATCGGCGCCAGCTTCGCCGTGCCGGCACTCTGCTTCATCGCCGCCGTGTTCTCCCGTTGGCGGCATCGCGCCTACTTCGTGCTGATCACCGTGGTCGGCATGGTGCTGGCGGTCGGGCCCAACCCCTACGACCATCCCTCGGCCGTGGGCTCCGTTCTCAAGGCGATCATGGTGGACACCACCGCCGGCCTGGCCATGCGGTCCACCGATCGAGCCTCGCCCCTGGTCATCCTCGGCCTGGCCGTGTTCCTCGGTGCCGGCGTCAGTGCCCTCACGGCACGGGCGCGCCGCACCGGCATGGTCGTCGGGGGTCTGGCCCTGGCCGCGGTCGCCGCCGCCACCACACCGCTGTGGACCGGGGCCATCGTCGCCGGGGGTTTCACCCAGCCGGCCGCCCCCCCGCCCGACGTGCGCCAGGCTGCGGCCGCCCTCAACCACACCCATCCCGGCACGCGTCTGTACGCCCTCCCCGGCAACAACTTCGCCGCCTACCGGTGGGGCGACACCATCGATACCGTCTACCCCGGCTTGATGACCCGGCCGTTCATCACCCACGAACAGCAGATCATGGGGTCCCTGGCCACCGCCGATCTGCTGGCCGCGGTGGACTCCCCCCTCCAGGACGGCGTTCTGGACTGGAACACCCTGGGCCCGATGTCATCGTTGATGAGCGCCGGGGACGTCCTGGTCCAATACGACCAGGCCTTCGAGCGCTACGACGCGCCCATCCCCCAGCAGGTGGCGGCCGATCTCGCCGTGACTCCCCCCGGGCTGAGCCACCCCGTCTCCTACGGAACGCCGCGGCCCAACGTCCCGCAGATCCCCCATCTGGATGAGGCCACCCTGGCCCGACCGCCCAACCAGGGCTGGCCGGCCCCCCTGGTGTCCTACACGGTGGCCCAGCCGCGCCCGATCATCCGGACCGAGTCCACCAAGACCCCGATGGTGGTGGACGGCGACGCGTCGGGCATCGTGAACGCCGCCTCCGTCGGGCTCCTGCAGAACAACCCGACCATCCTGTACGCCGGGACCCTCGACACCAACCGGTCCCTCCGGACGACGACGCTGGGGTCCCCGGCCCACCTCGTGGTCACCGACACCAACCGGAAACAGGGATTCCGCTGGAACTCGCTCAACGAGAACACCGGCTACACCGAGACGGCCGCCCAGCCTCCCAACACGGCTGACCCCAGCGATGCCCCGATCAACCTGTTCCCCGGGGCCCCTGCCGATGCCCAGACCACC
This sequence comes from Acidimicrobiales bacterium, assembly GCA_035948045.1. Classification (GTDB taxonomy): domain Bacteria; phylum Actinomycetota; class Acidimicrobiia; order Acidimicrobiales; family RAAP-2; genus Bog-756. The sequence goes on from DASZJN010000216.1 coordinate 6,832, forward strand.
TCGGTGCTGCTCGGGGTGTCCTCGGTGACGGCCTCTTCCTACGGCTCGTCCATCACCTATTTTCCGGAGAGCCGCCCGCCGGCCGCGCTCGACGGCAATCTCCAGACCGCCTGGCTGGACGACTCGTTCATCAAGCAACTCGGTCAGTGGTGGCAGGTTGTCCTGCAGCAGCCGCGTACCGAGCACTCCGTGACCCTCGTGCAACCGCAGACCGGCGACCCCGACCGGTTCATCACCAAGGTCACGCTGACCTTCGACGGTGGGCACCCCATCACGGTGCCCCTGGGTGCTCGATCGCGCACGCCGAATGGGCAGAAGGTGGACTTCCCGCCCCGCAGCTTCACCACCCTGCGCCTGACCGTCAGCGGAGTCGGCCACCTCAAGGACAACACGCCCGTGTCATCGCGGAGCTCGGTCGGCTTCGCCGAGGTCGAGATCCCCGGCATTTCCGTCAACGAGACCATCGCCCTCCCGCAGGACCTGCTGCGAGCCGCGGGCGCCTCGTCCGCGACCGATCGGCTGAGCCTGGTCATGACCCGGCTCCGCGGCTCGGGCACGCCGCCGCGGGCCGACGTCGAGACAACCCTGGCCCGCACGTTCTGGCTGCCCACCCGGCGGACCTTCGCGGTGGCCGGCTCGGCCCGCATCTCGCCATTGATACCCGATGACCAGATCGACCGCCTCGTGGGACGACCCGGCTCCGACCACTCCGGCATCGTGGCCTACTCGCTCGGTCGTCTGCCCGGCGACCTCAAGGCTGGGGCCATCGCCACGCTCGACGGCAATCCCGGCACCCTGTGGGAACCGGGCTTCGGCGTGTCGCACCAGGCGGGCCAGTGGCTGCAGTACGACCTCCCCGCCCCCCTCACCTTCAACCACCTGGACCTGCAGATCGCGGCCGATGGACAGCACTCGGTCCCGACCGTCCTGACCGTTTCCGCCGGCCCCAAGAGCACCACCGTGGCGCTGCCGACCGTCGCCGACAGCCCGGTACCCGGGTCGGTGACCCAGGTGCGGGTCTCCCTTCCGGTGATGACCGGTCGGAGCATCCGGATCGCCATGGCGGCGGTACGCGTCGAGAACACCCCGAACTACTCCTCGAAGGCGCCGATCGCCATGCCGTTGGGAATCGCCGAGGTAGGGATCCCCGGTCTCCATGCCGCCCCGGTGCCGGCGACCATCCCGACCTCCTGCCGCGGTGACCTGGTCACCGTGGACGGCGCCCCCCTCTGGGTCTCGGTCGCCGGCTCGACGTCGACGGCCCTGGCCCGCAATCCCCTCACCATCTCCTTGTGCGGGCCCGATGCCGGTGGGCTGACCCTCGGCCCCGGAACCCACACCCTGCGCTCGGCGACCGGCCAGACCACCGGGTTCGACATCGATCAACTGGCCCTCGACTCGGCGGCGGGCGGCGGCGCCATGCCCCTGGCCTCCCCCACCACGCTCGCCGCCGCGCCGGCGTCACCGTCGCCCGCCGTCCACGTGGTCAGCCAGACAGCAACCACCCTGCACCTGTCGATCCAGGGTCTGGCCACCTCGTCCCACCCTTCCCCCGTCAATCTCATCCTGGGGGAGAGCGTCAACACGGGATGGAAGGCCACCGTGGTCGGCGGGGCAAGCCTCGGAAGGCCCGTACTCATCGACGGGTTCGCCAACGGATGGCAACTCGATCCTTCCACCCTGGGATCGGCCGTCCATGACGGGACGGTGTCGGTGGTCCTGCGGTGGGCGCCGCAGACGCGGGTCGATGTGGCCCTGCTCATCTCCATCGTGGCCATCCTCGGCTGTGTGGTTCTGGCCTTGGTGCCGGGGCGCAGGCATCGGCGGCGGCAGCATCGCCACCAGGTGGCAGCCCACGATCCGCCTCCGCCCGGTGCTCCTGTGGTCGCCGGCGCACCGGGAGACGGGCCTTCCCTGGTGGTGCCGTTCGGCCGGGGCACCCGGCGGGTCTCGGTGTGGACGTCTCTGGCCACGGGCGCGGCGGTCGGTCTCGTGGCCGGGCTCATCGCTTCACCGCTGGCCGGGTCGGCGGTGGGCATGGCCACTGTGGTCGCCCTGCTCGTTCCGCGCCTGCGCATCGTGCTGGGTCTGGCGGCCATCGCCGCCGTGGTGGCCGCCGGTGCCTTCGTTGCCGTCTACCAGGCCCGCCACCAGGTGCCTGCCGACGGGGCGTGGCCCCTGTCCTTCAACACCGCCAGCCAGCTGGCCTGGGCGGGGGTGGCGTTCCTCGGGGCGGATGCGGTGGTCGACGTTGTCCTTCGACGACGAGCCGCGGAGGATGCCAACACCGATGCGCCCGTCGGAGGGACGGCTGCGCCCAACTGACCGGTCTTGGCTGAAGCGCCACACCGCGGGGGATCGAGGTCCCGGCCCGTGTCACGCGGGCGTGGCGGGCCAGGGCCGTGCAGCTGGCGGATCACAGAGCGAAACGGGTCCCCACTGTGTTGGGGATGAACGCCGCACCGAACCGGGCACCCATGGCGTGCT
>DASZJN010000217.1:0-3143 GCA_035948045.1 Acidimicrobiales bacterium
GGGCGGGCCAGGTAGTCAGGAGGTGACGCCGGACTGGCCAGGTTGAACACCCCGGAGACGGGGCCCTCGACCGGGAGCGATTCCGAGATGTCCGCCTCGACCAGGGTGAAGCGGGGCTCCCGGCGAAGGTGGGCCACGTTCGCCCGTCGCCCGGTGGAGAAGTCGTCGACACACACCACCTCGTCCCCCCGGGCCAGCAGGTGATCGCACAGGTGCGAGCCCAGAAAGCCGCCGCCGCCCAGCACCACCAGCCGGCGGCTCACCGGCGACCGATGCCGGCGTACTCGAAGCCGAGGCGTCGGAGCTGGGCCGGATCGAGGAGGTTGCGGGCATCAACCACCACCGGCGTGGCCATGTTGGCCCGCACCTTGGCGAAGTCGAGCCAACGGAACTCGTCCCATTCGGTCAGCACCACGGCGGCCGCCGCCCCCTGGCACGCCGAGTAGGCGTCGGGGAACGCCCGGACCAGATTGGCCAGTCCCAACCCGTCACCGCCGGCGGCCAGCTGTGACAGTCCGTCGACGGGCCCGGACCTCAAGCCGCCGGCGACGATCACCGTCGGGTCGAAAGCCTGGACGATGGCCCCGCCCTCCACCAGACGTCGCACCACCTCGACGGCGGGCGAGTTACGAAGGTCGTCGGTGCCCGCCTTGAAGGTGAGCCCCCACACGGCGATCACGGCACCCTCCAGGTCGTCCCCCACCGCCGCCTTGACTTTGCTCACCACTCTGGCGAACTGCTCCTCGTTGGTTGCGATAGCGCCCCGCAGGAACGAGAAGTCGTACCCGGCCTGCTCCGCGATGTGGACCAGCGCCCGTGTGTCCTTGGGCAGACAGCTTCCACCCCAGCCGGGGCCCGGGCGCAGGTACTCGAACCCGATGCGCTTGTCGTACCCCAGTCCCAAGATGACATCGCGCACGTCCGCTCCCACCGCCTCGCACAGGCCGGCCACCGCATTGACGAAGCTGAGTTTGGTGGCCAAAAAGGCATTGGAGGCGTACTTGATGGTCTCCGCGGTAGCGGCATCGGTGATCAGCAGCGGAGCGTGGGTGCCGGCGAAGAGATCACCGACCCTGGCCGCCGCGGCCTGGTCGTCGGCCCCGACGACGATGCGCTCGGGATGCAGGCTGTCCGAGACAGCGGTCCCCTCCCGCAAGAACTCGGGATTCGAAACGACCGTCACGTCGTGGCGCCCGAGGACCCGCTCCACCACCAGGGTCGAACCCACCGGCACGGTGGACTTGTTCACGATCACGGTCCCGGGCAGGAGGCACGGCCCGATCTCCTCGGCCACCGACTCCACGTAGGAGAGATCTGCCGAGCCATCCTCTCCCTGAGGGGTGGGAACGCACAGGAACACGAACTCCGCGCCTTCGGCGGCGGCGGCGGCCCCCACCACGAACCGGAGGCGTCCGGCTGCCTGGCCCTCACGCACCAGCTCCTCGAGATGGTCCTCGACGATGGGGACCTTGCCCCGCTCGAGCATGGCCACCTTGGCCGCGTCGGCATCGCCACAGGTGACCCGGTGACCGAGGTGCGCCAGGGTGGCTGCGGTCGGAAGCCCCACGTAGCCGACCCCGATGACGGCCACGGCGCGGCCCCGGCCGTGGGGCAGCACGCGCACGGCCGCCCCCCCATGGCCGAAGTAGGCGCCCGCGGGACCGGCGTCCCCGTCAGACGCGGTCCGGGGGCCCAACGGCCCGGCAGAGCCTCCGAAGCCTGCGTTCCCTGCCTTCACTCCTCGACCCCTGTCATCTCTGCCATCCCCATCCTCAGGCGCTCCACGCCCTCTCGATGTCGGCTCATTCTGGCCTGTCCTGGAGTTGTCCGTGCGCACAGTGGCTGTCGAGGGCGACCTCAGCCGGTCGGAGGAAGAGCACCGACCAGCCGGGCCAGGGCGTCCGTCCACAGGGGCAGCATCGGGAGGCCCGAGAGGCGCAGTGCGGCGTTGTCGAGCCGGGAGTTGGCCGGGCGGGGCGCCGGGCGGGGCGGGTCGAGATCGGACGTGGCAATGGGCACGACCCGGTCCGGGTCCAATCCGACTGCCTCCAGAGTCGCCCGGGCGAACCCATACCACGTGGTCTCGCCCTGATTGGTGACGTGGAAGGTGCCGGGGCGCCGATCGAGGGCCAGCCGGACCACCGCCTGTGCCAGGTCGGCCGTGAAGGTGGGGCACCCGTGCTGATCGTCGACGAAGCGAAGCGGGCCATCGGGGTCGGCGCGGACCAGCCGGAGCACCGTCTTGACCATGTTGGCACCGTGGGCGCCGCTCACCCAGGCCGTCCGGACCACAGTGGCAGAGGGGCCGGCCACCGCGTGCACCTCGATCTCGCCGCCGAGCTTGCTGAGCCCGTACACCGAACGCGGATTGGGCGGATCCCACTCGACGTAGGGACGGTCGGAGGCACCGTCGAAGACGTAGTCGGTCGAGATGTACACCAGATGGGCTGCGATTCCGACGGAGGCCTCGGCGATGTTCCGGGTGCCGAGGGCGTTGACGGCGAACGCGGTATCGGGGTCCGACTCGCAGGCATCCACCGCGGTATAGGCCCCGGCGTGGAGGACGATGTCAGGTCGGAATGCGTGGACGGCTGACTGCACCGCGGTCCGATCGACGACATCGAGCGTGTCGATGTCGGTGGACAGGACCTCGAACGTCCCCTTGGCCACGGGTGGGAGTATCACCGGCCGCTCGACCCGGCCGGCCGGGCCGGACAAGCCGGCATCCAACCCGCCGTCTGGGACATCGCCGGCCAGCACGTCGCGCAGGTCCCGGCCCAGTTGGCCGTTGCCGCCGGTGAGCAGCACCCGCAGGGGTGCGTTCACGGCTTCGGCGAGCTACCCGGCGATGCGCCGGCCGGGGACCACGCACCTTCGACCACCGGGGCACGGTCCCGCAGCGGCTCCCACCACCCGCGATTGGCCGCATACCAGCCCACGGTGTCGGCCAGGCCCCGGGCGAAGGGCACGGTCGGCTCCCAGCCCAGGGCCCGGCGGATCTTCGACGAGTCGAGCAGGTAGCGCCGATCGTGGCTCGGACGATCGGGGACGATCTCCTTCAGGCTCTGCGGCTTGCCCGTGGCATCGAGGACGGCGTCGGCAATCTCTTCGATGCTGGCTTCGATCCCACTCCCCACGTTGTA
>DASZJN010000218.1:0-4974 GCA_035948045.1 Acidimicrobiales bacterium
CCGGTATCGGCCGGTGTCGAGGGCGAACAGGCCACCGAAGCCCCCGACGCCGCCGATCACCTCGGGACGGAGGGTGGAGGCCACCAGCGGCCGGATCCGATCGACGGCCCGCTCGCCGGCCTCGATGTCCACGCCGGCATCGGCGTAGGTGGCCGGGGTGGGGCGATCGGGCGGGGACAGGGTGGGTTCCGGTGCGACTCCGGTCACGCCGGGGAACCGCTGGCCACGCCGCTGAGCGCCGGGCTGGCGCCGAGCTGCACGGGCACCGGCACCGGGTCGTTGCCGGTCAGGCAGGCGTCGCAGAACCCGGCGCCCGGGGCGTCGACGGCCGTGACCAGGTGGTCCAGCGACAGGTACTCCAGCGAGTCCACATCGAGGAACTCGACGATCTCCTCGTGGGTCTTGATCGATGCCAGCAGCTCGGTCCGGTCGGGCGTGTCGATCCCGTAGTAGCAGGGCCAGCGGAACGGCGGCGAGGAGATCCGGAGGTGCACCTCCACGGCGCCGGCCTCCCGCAGCATGGTGACCATGGCTCGCGTGGTGGTGCCGCGCACGATGGAGTCGTCCACGACGATCACCCGCTTGCCGGCGATGTTCTCACGCAGGGGATTGAGCTTGCGCCGGACCCCGTTGGCCCGTTCGGCCTGGGTGGGGGCGATGAACGTGCGCCCGATGTAGCGGTTCTTGACCAGCCCCTGCCCGTACGGGATTCCGGACGCCACCGCGTACCCCTCGGCGGCCGGGACCCCCGAGTCGGGCACCCCCATCACCAGGTCGGCGGGCACGGGCGCCTGGGTGGCGAGGAGCTGGCCCATCCGCCGGCGGGCGCCGTGCACCTCGTTCCCGTAGAGCCGGGTGTCCGGCCGGGCGAAGTAGACGAACTCGAAGATGCAGAGCTTGGGGTTGATCCGCTCGGCGGGGAAGGGCCGCTCCGAGCGGACCTCCTTGCCGTCGATGACCACCATCTCGCCCGGCTCCAGCTCGCGGATGAAGGTTGCGCCGAGCACGTCGAGGGCGGGCGACTCCGAGGCCAGGACCCAGCCCATCTCCAACTCGTCGGTGGCCTCCAGCCGTCCGAGGCACAGCGGGCGGAAGCCGTTCGGGTCCCGGACGCCGATGAGCCGGTCGGCGTCGAGGAGCACGAAGGAGAAGGCGCCTTCCACCGAGGGCAACACTGCGGTGAGTGCCTTCTCGAGGTCGTCGCTGTGCTCGGCCCTGGTCAGCTCGGGTACGTCGGGGGGGAAGGCCCGCCCCAGCAGCTCGGCCACCAGGTCGCTGTCTGAGGAGACCAGGCCGGGGAGCATTCCCGCCGCTTCACCCAGTGCTGCGGTGTTGGTCAGGTTGCCGTTGTGGGCCAGGCCGAAGCCGGCCCGGCCCACGCCCCGGAAGACGGGCTGGGCATGCATCCAGTCGCTCGAGCCGGCCGTCGAGTAGCGGGTGTGCCCGATGGCCATGTGGCCGCGGAGACCGGACAGCTTGCGTTCGTCGAACACCGTGGTGACCAGGCCCATGTCCTTCATCACGGTGATGGCGTCGCCGTCGCTGACGGCCATGCCGGCGGACTCCTGGCCGCGGTGCTGGAGGGCGTAGAGGCCGTCGAAGGTGAGGTGTGCCACAGCCCGCCCCGGGGCATACACCCCGAAGACGCCGCACGCTTCCTTGGCCTCCATCATCGGTTGGTCACCGCACGCACCGGGGGTCGTCGAGCTGATTTGTCGCCACGATTAGGCCACACAAATGCCACGTCGTGCCAGTCCAGCCTAGCGGCGGGCCGGATCGGTGCGCCGCTCTGCCAGGCCAGGGCGCTCCCCGCCTCCCGATAGCCTCCGAAAGGATGATCGACCTCCACACCCACTCCAGTGTGTCGGACGGCAGCGACCCCCCGGGGCGGATACCCGAGCTGGCCGTCGAGGCCGGGTGCAGCGCGGTGGCCCTGACCGATCATGACTCGCTGGCGGGCATCGGGCCCGCCCGCCACCGGGCCGGCCAGCTCGGCATCACCTTCGTCCCCGGGTGCGAGGTGTCCTGCCGTCCCATGGGGACCGGAGGCATGCATGTGCTGGTGTACTTCGTCGAGGAGGACGGGAGCCGGCTCTGCGAGGAACTGGGCCGGCTCCGCCAAGACCGCCGGCGGCGCAACCTCGCCCTGGCCGATCGCCTGGCCGCCATGGGCGTGCCCATCACCTACGACATGGTGGCGGCCCGGGCCGGGGGCGAAGAGGGGATGGGGAGGCCCCACTTCGCCTCGGTGATGGTGGCGGTCGGGGCGGCCGAGTCCGTCGACGACGCCTTCGACCGCTACCTGACCGACAACCGCCCCGCCTTCATCCCCAAGGCACGGCTGACCGGTCCCGACGTGGCCCGACTGGCCCGGGAGGCGGGAGGGGTGGCCGTCCTCGCCCACCCGTTCAGCAACGGCCTGGCCGGGGGGGACCTGGCCCGCATGGTCGGCGAGCTGGCCGGGTCCGGGTTCTCCGGCCTCGAGGTCCTCTACGGGCGCTACTCGCCGCGCCAGCGCCAACAGCTCGGCAACCTGGCCCGTCGTTTCGATCTGGTGGCCACGGGTGGATCCGACCACCATGGTCTGCTCAAACCGGACCTCAGGGTCGGCACCGGTCAGGGCGATCTGAAGGTGCCCGACACGGCGCTGGCCGAGCTCGAGGCCCGGCGCCCCGACAGCTGATCCCCACGGCACGACCAACCACCGGGGGTGGCGTCTCAGTTGGTGGCCGGCGCCAGTCCGTCGAGCAGGGAGGGCAGCCGCCCCTGCCAGGACCCGGTGGCCTGGGCCAGGCTGAGATCTACCAATCCCTCCACCACCACCCGATCGCCACCGGTCTCGCCGAGCACGCGGAACCCGACGCCCGCCCCGGCTGCTCTGGAGATGAGCTCGGCCCTCCGGGTGGTGCACACCACTACCCGCGACGGGGCCTCGGTGAACAGCTCGTGGTGATCGGCCACGCCGGCCACCCGGACGCCGACCCCGGAGCGGACGGCCATCTCGGTGAGGGCCACCCCCAGCCCACCGCCCGACACGTCGTGGATCCCCGCCACCAGTGGGTCGCCGCCCGACACCGCCGCGCCCACCAGGCCCGAGACGAAGGACACCAGGCGCGCGTGGCCGGCCAGGTCGAGGGCGGGCAGGGTGCCGTTGCGGTGGCCTCGGCACTCGACGGCCCAGCGTGAGCCCCCGAGGGACGGCGGCCCCCGGCGGCCCATGGTGGTCCCGACGCTGGCGTCGAGCAGCACGAGCGCGGCGTCCTCGACCAGGGTCACCCCGGGAGGCCGGACCACGAGGCGGTCGATGAGGCCCAGCACACCGATGACCGGGGTCGGGTCGATGTCGACACCCAGGCTCTCGTTGTACAGGCTGACATTGCCCCCGATGACCGGGAGGCCGAGGGCGAGGCACGCCTCGCTCATCCCGTCGATCGCTTCGGACAGCTGCCACATCACCTCGGGGTGCTCGGGATTTCCGAAGTTGAGGCAGTTGACAACGGCCATGGGGCGCGCCCCGGCGCAGGCCACGTTGAGGGCGCCTTCGGCCACGGTGGCGGCGGTACCGGCGCGGGGGTCTATGGAGCACCAGGTCGGGTTGGAGTCCGTGGTGAGCGCCAGACCCCGCTCCGAGGGAGGCAGACCCGGGGCGGCCAGGCGGAGCACGGCGGCGTCGCCCCCGGGGCCGTCGACCGTGTTGAGGAACAGCTGATGGTCGTACTGGCGATAGACCCAGGAGGGGTCGGACAGCAGGGCCAGCACATCCGGTCCGCAGTCCGCGGGGGCGGCGAGGGCGCCCGGGTCGTCGGCGGCGCGGGCCTCGTGATCGCCGGGCCGGGCCATGGGCCGGTGGTAGAGCGGCGCCTCGTCGCTGAGCGCCCCGGCGGGGACATCCCCCAGCACCTGGCCCCCGAACCCGTCGAGGATCCGCAGGCGCCCGGGTCCCCCGGCCAGCGGCTCCGTGACCCGTCCGACCACAGCGGAGCGCACCTCCCACCGGCGGCACACCTCCTGCACCCGATCCAGGTCCTGGGGGGTCACGATGGCCAGCATGCGCTCCTGGCTCTCCGAGGTCATCACCTCGAAGGGGGCCATGCCCGGTTCACGCCGGGGCACGGCTGACACGTCGACGTCCATGCCTACGCCCCCACGGGCCGCCGTCTCGCTGGTGGCGCAGACCAGTCCGGCCCCGCCGAGGTCCTGGATGCCCACCACCAGCTTGGCGTCGAGCAGCTCGAGGCACGCCTCGATCAACCGCTTCTCCTCGTAGGGGTCGCCCACCTGGACGCTGGGCCGCTTGGCCGCGTCGGCCTCGTCGCCGCCGCCCCCGAAGCCGGCCGACGCCAGCACGCTCACCCCCCCGATCCCGTCCCGTCCGGTGGACGAGCCGAGGAGCACGGCCAGATTCCCGATCCCGGAGGCCTGGCCCAGGACCAGGCGCTCCACCGGCAGCACGCCCATGCACAACACGTTGACCAGGGGATTCTGGGCATAACAGGGATCAAAGCTGAGCTCGCCGCCCACGGTGGGCACCCCGACCGAGTTCCCGTAGCCGGAGATGCCGGCCACCACGCCCTCGATCAACCAGCGCTGACGGGCTTCGGCCGGGTCCCCGAAGAACAGGGGGTCCATCACCGCGATCGGCCGGGCCCCCATGGTGAAGATGTCCCGCAGGATGCCGCCCACCCCGGTGGCGGCTCCCTGATAGGGCTCGATGGCCGACGGATGGTTGTGGCTCTCGATGCGGATGGCCACAGCGATCCCGTCGCCGGCGTCGATGACCCCGGCATTCTCCCCGGGGCCGACCAACACGTGAGGCGCCTTGGTGGGCAGGCGCTTGAGGTGGACCCTTGACGACTTGTACGAGCAGTGCTCGCTCCACATGACCGCGAACAGCGCCAATTCGAGGTGATTGGGAGGGCGTCGCAGAATGGCCTCGACTTCGTCACGCTCACCGTCGGTCAGGCCCAGCGCCCG
>DASZJN010000219.1:0-7293 GCA_035948045.1 Acidimicrobiales bacterium
GGACCGCAACGAGCTGATGGAGTACATCATCGCCCGTTGACGACGCCGCCGGCCGGAGCGGGCCCGCACGGCGAAGGTGGGGATTGCCCCTAGTCTCGAGCGGTGGTCAATTTCGTGGCTGGCGGCCCCCCCGGGGCGACACATCGCCCGGGGTCGGCGTCGGGCCGGTGACACCCAACCCCGGCGTCGCCACCAAGGGTGGGACGCCCCCGCCGGAGGAAGAGATCGGGATCGTGATCGTCGATCACGGGTCTCGACGCCCCGAGGCCAACCGGCACCACGAGGTCTTCGTGGAGGAATGGCGCCAACGGGGCGGGTTCCGGATGGTGGAGGCTGCCCACATGGAGTTGGCCGAGCCGTCGATCGCCACGGCCTTCGACGTCTGTGTGGCCGGTGGATGCACGACCGTGGTGATCGCCCCGTACTTTCTGTGGCCGGGCAGTCACTGGGATCGCGACCTGCCCGACCTGGCGGCCGAGGCCTCCGAGCGCCACCCCGGCGTCCGGTACCTCGTCGCCGCCCCGCTCGGCCCTCATCCTCTACTGGCGCAGATCGTTGAACAGCGCGTCGAGCACTGCCTGGCCCACTCGGCCGGCCAGGCACCCGAGTGTGAGCTGTGCGCCGGTACGGGCCGCTGCCGGCTGCGTTGACCGGGCCCGGGCCCTGCCGGCGCCGCCACTAGGAGCTGCAGCGGTCTCCGAGCCACGGCCGCTGGCCGTCGAGGGCATAGAGGGCCACGGCCACGGTGTCCTGATCGGCCTTGGAGGCGGTGTTCGGCGCCACACCGACCAGGTCGGGACGGCCGGCAGCTTGTGCCGCCGAGTCCCATGTGGGCTGGCTGAACTGGAAGGCGCCCATGTACAGCCCATCGGGGGACACTGCCTGGTAGTCGCCACCCGACTCCGCCTGGACGACGCACTGGAGGAACGGGTTGAGGGCGGGATCCGATCCACCGGCGCCGGTGGGGGCGGCCACAGGTGAGCCGGCCGCCGAGGCTGGTGCGGAGCCCGTCGACGACGGGGCCCGGGAGGACGAGCCCTTGCCCCCCCGCTGGGCCGCGGCCACTGCGGCCGCCGCCGCCGATGCCTGGGCCGATGCCTGGGCGGCGACCGCGGTGGCCAGCTCCCCGGTCACCTGGGCGTGAAGCGACTCCAGCTGGGTCTGGCTGCTGTCAGCCTGTCCCAGGTCCGAGGCCCGCTGGGCCTGGTCGGATTGGTCCTGAGCCTGCTGCTGGCGCAGCGCCGCCTGATGCGTCTGTAGGGCGCCCTGGGCCGTCCGGAGTTGGTCCAGCGCCGTGGTCACGTTGCCGACCGCGATGCTGCTGTACTCGCTCGCGGCCTGCGCCGTCTCCTGGCTCCCGCTGAACAGGCCCGAGGTGGAGTCGGATGCTCCGGTCCCGTAGTCCATGTAGGACCTGATGGCCTGGCGGCGGACGAGGCCGGCCTTGGCGGCGATCGACTGCTGGTCCTGTCCGATCTGCCGGCCGATCTGTGCGATGGCCTGACCGTCGGCTTCCACTTTGGCGGACGCCAGGGAGTACTGCTGGCGGAAGGCGCCGACCTCCAACTGCTGCTGGACGAGCTGCTGGGAGATCGTCCGGGCCTGCGCCTGCAGGTCGCCGATCTGATCCGCCCCGGCGGGGCGAGGGAGCGTGACCACCGTCACAGTGGCGGTGGTGACGAGCGCGGTGAGGAGCAGTGCCGAGACCGTGCGCCGGAGATGCCCTCGTGCTGTCTGTCCCGCCAGCGGGGTGGACCGGGCGTAAAACACAATGGTTTGCCAATTTAGCCGCTCGGGCCACGAAGCGCCAAGGGACCCCGAACGGGGCGGCCGTCGAGCAGCGGGCCGGCGGACGCCCTCCGAGTCGAGCCGCGGCAGCGCGATAACTGCCGCCACCGCGGGTGAAACGCCTGGTGAGCGGGCGTGTCAGATGTGCGGGAGCAACTGGGTGGCCAGCGCCTCCACCTGGGCCAGCGACGCCGACCCGGTGACCAACAGGGAGGCCGACCCCTTCAGGACGACGATGGTGCTGTTGGTGATCGAACCGGCGGAGAGCGTGGACGAAAAGGCCTGATCGCCGAGGCCGGAGACCGGGGTGGTGGTCTCACCCTGGGTGACGAACTGCGACTTGGAGGCAACGAAGGCCGAGGCGTCGGTGCCGGTGTCGATGCGGACGATGACCGATTGGGGCGGGCTGATCGACTTGTAGGTGCAGACGGTCACCGACCCGTTCACGTCGGATTGCGGGGCGCCCACGGCTGTGCCCAGCGCGGCATTCACGGTGGACGCCGGCGCCAGTGCGCACGACACGGGCCCTCCCGAAGCGCTCCCTCCGGTCGAGGACGAGCCGGTCCCGCCACCGGCGCTGGTGGAGCTCGTGGTGGACGACGAACCACTGGACGAACCACTGGAACAGGCGGCCAGGACCGCGGGGAGGGTGAGGGCGAGCACACTCAAAAAGGTGCGGGAGCGGTGGCGACGGGGGGGACTTTGCATCGGCGAACGATAACCGCCCCATCCGTCGCCACCAGTGACGTGTCGGTCCGGCGACCGCCGGGATGGTGGGCCGATCGTCGTCGCTGCCGCGGATCCTCCGGACGGCTTGACGGCCGGCCCTTCGACTGCTGCGATGGCTGCCACCCGACGAGAGTGAGGCTCGAGATGGCTGCACTGGCCAAGCCGGTGGTCGTACTGTTCGATGTGGACGAGACCCTGGTTCACACCGGGGGGTCGGGGGCCCGCAGCTGGAAGGCGGCCTTCGAGCAGCTCTACGGCATCCCGGCGGACATCGGCCAGCACAGCTCGGCCGGGGAGACCGATCCGCAGGTGGCCCGGGCCACGTTCGTCGGCGTGGTGGGCCGCCCTCCCAGCGCCGACGAGCTCGGCCGGCTCTACGCCCACTACCTCCTGCACCTGGCCGAGGACATCCTGACGTCGGCGCAGTACCGGGTCCTCCCCGGTGCCGTGCAGACCCTGATCGCCCTGGGCGACGCCGGGGTCATGCTGGGCCTGGTCTCCGGGGCCATGGAAGGCGCGGCCCGGACCAAGCTCATTCCCGCCGACCTCAATCGTTTCTTCATCTTCGGTGCCTATGGCTCGGACTCGCCGGACCGGGCCGAGCTGACCCGGCTGGCCATTCACAAGGCCACCTTCTTGCACGAGGAACTCACCGCCGACCAGGTGTACGTGGTGGGCGACACCCCGCGGGACATCGAGTCCGCCAAGGCGGCCGGGGCCGTTTCGGTGGGCGTGGCCAGCGGCCACTATTCGACCTCGGAGTTGGGGGCGGTGGGCGGCGACCTCGTTCTCGGGTCACTCGAGGAGGGCTTCCCGGGCCTCTGACTCGGGCGCCGGTCGGGCCCCGCCTGACGGAGGTGTCACACCCCCTGGGCCCGGCTGGCCTCCCGGAAGGCCCGCTGCTGGGCGGCGAGGAGTGCGTTGGCGTCGTCCGGGGGTTTCTCGAGCTTGGCGCCGCGCGGCGGAAGTGAGCCGCTCGGCAATTCCGTGCACGTCGTGTGGAAGAGCGCCATCTTCGATGCCTCGATCGAGTTCGCCGGGAGCGCGGCCGGACTCGAGAACGGGTTGCTGGGTGCTGCCAGGCGGGGAGGATCGGCGAAGGGCGGTCGCTCCGCTTCCAGGTCGAAGAAGTCCAACATGTTGTGGGCGTTGGCGTCACGGAAGGTGAGGGCCGGAAGATTCCACTTGGTCTCGACCAGCTTCAGGATCGACGTGTGGTCGAAGACCTGATGGGAGACGTAGTCCTCCTTCGACCAGGCGGACACCACGCAACAGGGCACCCGGAACCCCGTGTAGTCGTAGGCCCCGGGGATGTCGCCGGCGGCGAGATTGGGAGGCACGTTGTCCGGCTTCACGGCCCGGTGGGGCGCAACGTGGTCGTACCACCCGCCGTGTTCGTCATAGACCCAGATGAGCGCCGTCTTCTCCCAGGCCGGCCCCGTCATGACCGCGTCGACGAAGAGTGCGGCGTAGGCCTCGCCCACCGAGATGTCCCCACTCTCCTCGGAGAAGTTGACATAGGGATCCACGAGACTGAACGCGGGCAGGTTGCCGGACGCGGCGTCGGCGAAGAACTGGGGGAGGTGGACGGCCTTGCCCGGATTGTTGAAGAGCACGGGCTCGAACAGTGCACACGTCGGGATGTCGGGGTAGTAGTCCTTCCACGAGATGCCGTGCTGGTTGAGCCGGTCGAAGATGGTGCCGTTGGGGGCGTCGACTTTGGAGATACCGGAGGAATCGGTGCTGATGTTGCCGAGGGCGGTCCCGGCGATCAGGAACCGGCGGTTCGGGTAGGTCTGGGCCATCACCGAGCAGAAGTACCGGTCCCCGATGGGGAACCGCCTGGCCATGGAATGGTAGAAGGGCAGGTCGTCTCCCTTCCAGTAGCCCATGGCGGCACCGCTGCACCCTTTGACGAATCCCCGGTTGGTCCCGCCGGCCCAGCAGATGTGGGAGGCGTTCCACGACTGGCTGATGCTCGAGTTGCTCTCCCCGCACGTGTTGGGGTTGTGGAACGAGCGGACGAAGCCACCGGCCGGGTCCGGGTTGTAGTTGACCGGCCGGCCGTCGTGACCGGGTGTCAGCCCGTCACCTCGCCCCAGCGTGCCGAGGTGATCGTCGAACGAGTGGTTCTCCATCATGAGCACGACGATGTGCTCGATCTGCGGCAGGGTGTCGGTACCGGCCGGGAGGTGCGGGTAGGGAAGCGAACCGGGCCGGAGCAGGGACCCGCCCGGTCCGAGGCCGGACGTGGTGGCCGCATAGGCGTCGCTCCCCACCGCGGCCCGGACGCCCGCTGCCGCCAGTCCGGTGGCCACGGTGCCGGCCAGCAACGACCGGCGCGACAGCCTCCGGGAAGGGAGCGACTGTGGATCTCGACGTGGATCTCCGGTCACGCCTGAACGCTAACAGCGGGTCGACCGGCGGGCCCGATCGTCGGCGACGCCCGTTCTTTCAGGCGTAGTCCCGCGAGGCGTACCTGCCCGGGCCAGCCGGGTCAGAATCAGTCCGCCGACACCCGGGTGAGCGACCGCGCCACGCGGCCGGCTCCCAGGACGGCGGCGATCAGCGCGAGCGCCATCAGGCTCCCGCACAGGATCATGGCGGGCGGGACGGGTGAGGCGGATGAGCCGACGACGCCGCTCCCGAAGAACCACGGAGCGCTGGCGGCCAGTGCGCCCCACCAGACAAGGGTACCGGCGAGGATCGCCACCATGGCCACGGTCGCCATCACGGCCAGGGTCCCCTCCAGTCTGAGGACCCGGAGAGGGAGGTGGAGGTAGCGCGTGGCTGCGACCGCGGCCGCGGAGCAGGTGGCGATGGACGCGACCACCGCCAGTGCCCAGAAGGCACCGGCGCCCGCGTAGGGCCACAGGGCTCCCTGGCGCTGCTGTGGTCCCAGGTGGTGCGCCCACGCCACGAGCCCGATGGTCAGCAGCACGGTCACCGAGGTCACCGCGACGGCGCGCAGGACAGGAAGGCGGATCGTTGCCCAGCCGCCCTGGCGCATGGATCGGACGAAGGCCGGTAGGGAGACGGCGGCACCCACCAGGACGAGCACCGCTCCGGCCAGGGCAGCCCCCTGCACGGCGCCGAAGGCGGCCGCCGGCAACCGCCGGTCCGTCGGCGGCGTCACGGCGTCCCAGTGCTCGGCGAACTTGGCGAATCCCGCCCCGGCCACTACGAAGACCGACCAGGCGCACAGCACCAACAACGATCCGGACCGGACCTGTTGCCGCCGCCCGTCGCGGTCCGGTTCCGCCCCGGACCCGCTGAGCCACTCGCCCGCTCCGGCCCTCACCAACGACAGCCGGCATCGCAGCGGGAGCGGCCGGTCGCCGTAGGTGTCCTCGAGGAGGGCAACCAGCTCATCCCCGTAGCGGTTGCGCCAGTCCATCGGGTACCAACGGAGCGACCGTTCGAACCGACTGTGGCCCTTCACCGGGCCCGTCCGAAGCCCGGCGCCGGCTGGTGCCCAGTGATCATGTCCCGGGCCAGCACCCGGAGGCGGAGCCGGGCCGCCCCCTCGTCGGCGATGGCGCGCATGTCCCGCACCACCGCAGCCAACGCGGCGCGGCCGTCGGCCGTGATCCGATAGGGGCGGCGGCGACTGTCACCCGCCGTGGCTTCGATCAGACCCCGCTCCTCCAAGCGCGTGATGGCGCCGTAGAGGGTGCCGGGGCCGAGGGTCACGCCGGCGAATTCCTCGATGTCCTTGGCCAGGGCATAGCCGTGCATGGGACCCGAGGCGAGGCTCGTGAGGATGAGCACGCCGGGCTCGTTGGACCGACCCAGCGCCTGGTCGGGTTGGGATCGACGTCGGGGCATGTCCGGCACACTACTACGTCAAACGTAGTAGTGCCACCAGAATCGACCCCTCGGGTCCTCCTCGCTGGACGGCGAGTCGACCGCCGAAGGGCGGCCCCGCTCGAGTCCCCACGGTCGCGTTCCGCGAGGGTGATCTCCGAAGTCGCGCTGGTACTGTCGCACCATGCAGTACGGGGCCTCCCGCCCATGATCAAGGCCACCGGCCTCTCCAAGACGTACGGCAAGACCCGCGCCGTGGACGGCCTCAGCTTCGAGGTCCGACCCGGCGCCGTGACCGGATTCCTCGGCCCCAACGGCTCGGGGAAGTCGACGACCATGCGGATGGTGCTGGGGCTGGATCGGCCCACCGCCGGCACCGTCACGCTCGACGGCCGGCATTACCACGACCTCAGGTGGCCGTTGCGCGAGGTCGGGGCCTTGCTCGAGGCCTCGTCCATCCACCCCGGGCGCTCCGCACGCAATCACCTTTGGAGCCTGGCCCAGACCAACGCCATCCCCAAGGGCCGGGTAGACGAGGTCCTCGAGCTCGTCGGGCTCACCGCCGTCGCCGACCGCAAGGCGGGAAAGTTCTCGCTGGGCATGAGCCAGCGGCTCGGGATCGCCTCGGCGCTGCTCGGTGACCCCGGCGTGCTGCTGTTCGATGAGCCGGTCAACGGTCTGGACCCCGAGGGGATCCTGTGGGTCCGGACCTTGTTCCATTCGCTGGCCGGGGAAGGGCGGACGATCTTCGTCTCGAGCCATCTGATGAGCGAGATGGCGCTGACCGCCACCGACCTCGTGGTCATCGGCCGGGGAAGGCTCATCGCCGACACCACGGTGGACGACTTCATCAACTCCAATACCGAGGCCACCGTGCTGGTGCGCTCGCCCGAGGCATCTCGACTGGCCGAGGTGCTCACCTCTTCGGGGGCGTCGGTGGCCAATGGCGAAAACGG
Organism: Acidimicrobiales bacterium; assembly: GCA_035948045.1. Classification (GTDB taxonomy): domain Bacteria; phylum Actinomycetota; class Acidimicrobiia; order Acidimicrobiales; family RAAP-2; genus Bog-756. Next base: position 7,281 of record DASZJN010000219.1, read on the forward strand.
ATCGCTGCTCGTC
>DASZJN010000220.1:0-2385 GCA_035948045.1 Acidimicrobiales bacterium
AGCCCCCATTTGGAGGTGACGTAGGCGGCCATCGACGGGCGTGGTCGCTCGACCACATCGGAAGTGACGAAGACGAGGTCACCCCGCCGGCGCTCGGTCATGGCCGGTGCGAGGGAGCGGATCAACCGGTGGGTTCCGCTCACGTTCACCTGCAGCACCCCCTCGAATGCGTCGGACCCGGTGTCGAGCACAGACCCCGCCATGTTGAGGGCGGCGTTGGACACCACGATCTCGATCCCTCCCAGGGTCTCGACTGCGGCCTTGGCGAACTGCTCCACGGAGTCGCCGTCGGCCAGGTCGAGGTGGATGGCCACCGCTTCGCCACCGTCGGCCCGGATGGCGGCCGCCATCTCCTCGCAGTCGGCGACCCGTCGGGCCCCGAGCGCCACCGGATGGCCAAGCGCCGCCAGCGCCTTGGCCGCAGCTTGGCCGATGCCCGATGAGGCCCCGGTGATCACCGCCGGGCGTCGCTCGGGGTTGGGCTCGAAGCGGGGCATCAGCGCAGGGTCACCGTGGTCGGGAGGGCAGCCAGGCCGCGGACGTTGATGGAGTGCACCCGCTGGATCCCCTCGGCGTCGATGTCATAGGACGACACCCGCTTCACCAGCTCGGTGAGACCGATCCGCGCTTCCATCCGGGCCAGGGGGGCGCCCATGCAGAAGTGGCGCCCGCTGCCGAAGCTGACCAATCGTGAGGTGTCCCGATCGAGGTCGTAGCGATCGGGATCGGGGAAGACGTCCTCGTCCCGATTGGCCGAGCCCACCAACAGGAGCACCCGGTCACCTTTGGGGATGCTCACCCCGTGCAGCTCCATGGGCAGGCGGGTCACCCGCAACAGCATCTGGGACGACGTGTCGTAGCGCAGGGTCTCCTCCACCCAGTCGGGGACCCGTGCCGCGTCGCCGAAGGCCTTGGCCCGCTGGTCCGGGTTGTGCCATCCCCAGAACCAGGCGTTGCCCAGCAGTTTGGTGGTCGTCTCGTTCCCGGCCACCACCATCAGGAAGAGGAAGCCGATGATCTCCTCGTCGGTGAGCTCGTCCCCATCGACCTCGGCCTCGAGCAGCGCGGAGGTGAGGTCGTCCCGAGGGGCCGCCCGCCGCTCGTCCACCATGTCCTGGTAGTAGCCGACCAGGGTGAGCGCGGCGTCCATACCGGCCTGGGGGACGTCGAAGACGCCGTCCTCGCGATGGACCACCAGGTCGGCCAGCCGGCGTATCTCGGCCCTGTCCACCGGGGGCACGCCCACCAGTTCGGAGATGACATCCATGGGGAGCCGGCCGGCGAAGTCGGCGATGAAGTCGAAGGAGCCGCGCTCCAGGGCCGGCTCGAGGTGCTCGAGGGTGATGGCCCTGATGCGGCCCTCCATCTGCGCCACCTTGGAGGGGGTGAACTTCTTGCCGACGAGTGAGCGCATGCGGGTGTGGCGCGGCGGATCGAGGGCGAGGAAGGACATCATCTTGTGGGCGTCGGGACCGAAGGCGCTGGGATCGAGGGAGACCCCGGAGGCGTTGGAGAAGGCGTCCACATTGCGGAAGGCGGCCAGCACATCGACGTGGCGGGACAGAGCCCAGAAGTCGAACTCGTGGTTGCGGTAGACGGGGGCCTCGGACCGCAGGCGGGCGTAGACCGGATAGGGATCCTCGTGGATCTCGTAGGCGTAGGGGCTGTAGGTGACCGGTTGGCTCGTGGTGGTCATGTGCCGGCCCCGACCGCCGGTTGCCCGACCATCAGCTGGGCCGCGTCGGCCACGAAGTCGGGAATGTCCATCGATGACATGTGCCCCATGCCGGCGGCCAGGAGCGCTCCGGAAAAGCTGGTCTCCAGGACCCTCACCACCATGGGGTCCGACCCGGGACCCAGGGCGGCGGCCAGTCGTCGGTGGATCTGCGCCCCGATGCGATCCCGGAGGTGCTTCACGTCCGGATTGGTGCTCAGCAGGGCCACCGTGCAGGCATCCACCAGGGCGGCACTCTCGGTAGTGAAGAGGACCATGGCCCGCACGGTCTGGGACATGCGCTCGGCCAGCGGCAATGCCTCCGACGTGTCCACTGGCGGGAGCCCCTGCATCCGCCGCCACAGCACCTCGGCCAGCAGGTGGTCCTTGGAGCTGAAGTAGTTGTAGGCCGTGGCCGGCGCCACGCCGGCCCGTCGGGCGACATTGCGCACGGTGAGGCCCGTGTATCCGACCTCTTCGACCTCGGCCTCGGTGGCCAGCACCAACTGCTTGACCACCTCGGCTTGACGAGGCGTGAGGCGGCGGCGCGTGGCCTCGACCGCGTGGGAATCGTCGGTGGGGCGCGGTGCCAGGGTCTCGCTCATGGCCTGACGTGGGTTCGGCGCGGTTCAGTCGGCATCGGCCGGCCGGGGGATGTGGGGCGTTCCGTA
>DASZJN010000221.1:0-21303 GCA_035948045.1 Acidimicrobiales bacterium
GCCGCCGTCGACGAGCTCGCGTCCCGGGGTGTACCCGTGGTCCGCCCGCCGACCCTCGAGCCCTGGGGGTTGATGGAGGCGTGGATCGACGACCCCGACGGGCTCCGCATCCATCTGGTGGAGGTGCCGGCGGACCATCCCCTGCGCCGCGACCAACGCAGGCCTCCGACCGCGGGTGCCACCCGATGACGGGTCCCCGCCACCGGGTGATCGGGATCGACCACGTCCAGTTGGCCATGCCCCCGGGCCCGGACGCCGAACGCAGGGCCGAGGCCTTCTTCGAGGGACTGCTGGGGCTGCCCCGGGTGGCCAAGCCGGCCGAGCTGGCCGTGCGGGGCGGTTGCTGGTTCGAACGTGGGAAGGTCAAGGTGCACCTGGGCGTGGACGAGGACTTCCGGGCGGCCCGCAGGGCCCACCCGGCGCTGGTGGTGGCCGACCTCGACGGCCTCTGTGGCCTGCTCGATCGTTCGGGCCACCCGACCCGGCGCACGGAGGACGTCCCGGGGCGTCCCCAGTGGTATGTGGACGACCCGTTCGGCAACCGGATCGAGCTGGTCCCCGAGTAGGCGAGGTCTAGGGCAGGAGGCCGGCCACGTCGGCCCGCTCGGCCTCGAGCTCCTCGGTGGTGATGCGGATCCGCTCGGTGGCGAACTCGTCGTGGGGCAGTCCCTCGACCACGCTCCATCCACCCGACCCGTTGGTCCGCACCGGAAAGCCGAATTGCAATCCCTCCGGCACGCCGTACTCACCACGGGAGATGACGGCCAGCGAGGTGAAGTCGTCACCCGGGGTCGCACTGCGGATGCTGACCACGGAGTCGATGGCCGCATTGGCCGCAGAGGCGGCGGAGGAGAGGCCGCGGGCCTCGATGATGGCGGCGCCCCGCTTCTGCACCGTGGTGATGAACTCCCCCTGCAGCCAGTCGAGGTCGTCGATGACCTCGCCCGCCGGCTTGCCGCCGAGGAGGGCATTGGCGTAGTCGGGGAACTGGGTAGCGGAATGGTTGCCCCAGATGGCCATGTTGGTCACCGAGGCCACCGGGACCCCGGCCCGGTGAGCGAGCTGGCTCTTGGCCCGGTTCTCGTCGAGGCGGGTCATGGCAAACCAGCGCTCACCCGGCACCTCGGGGGCACTCGACCTGGCGATCAGACAGTTCGTGTTGCAGGGGTTGCCGACCACCAGCACCCGCACATCCGAGGCGGCGTTGGCGGCGATGGCGCGGCCCTGGGGACCGAAGATCCCCCCGTTGACCGTCAGCAGGTCTCCCCGCTCCATTCCCGCCTTGCGGGGGATGGAGCCGACCAGCAGGGCCCACGAGGTGCCGTCGAAGGCAGTATCGAGATCGGTGGTGGTCACGATATCGCTGACCAGGGGAAACGAGCAGTCGTCGATCTCCATGACCACTCCTTCGAGTGCCTTCATGGCCGGCTCGATCTCGAGGAGCCGGAGCACCACCGGCTGGTCGGGCCCCAGCAGTTGGCCCGAGGCGATGCGGAACAGAAGGGCGTAGCCGATCTGGCCCGCAGCCCCGGTGACGGTGACGTGGATCGGAGAGTTGGCGGCCATGGAGGCGAGGCTAATCGGACCGGTTCCGGTCGGTCGAACCTGGCCATCCCTTCGACGTCGCCGTGACCGCCTCCGTCACGTCTCCCTGACGGTGCGGCCCGGACCCTACAGCCGGTCCACGATGGCGGCAGCGAACTCCGAGCACTTGACCTCGGTGGCGCCGTCCATCAGACGGGCGAAATCGTAGGTGACCACCTTGTCGGCGATGGTGGCCTCGAGGGCGGCCACGATGTCCGCCGCCGCCCCGGTCCAACCCAGGTGCTCGTACATCATGACACCGGACAGCAGGACGGAACCCGGGTTGACCTTGTCCTGCCCGGCATACTTGGGAGCCGTCCCATGGGTGGCCTCGAAGATGCCGTGACCGGTGACGTAGTTGATGTTCCCGCCGGGGGCGATGCCGATCCCGCCGACCTGGGCGGCCAGTGCATCGGAGAGATAGTCGCCGTTGAGATTGGTGGTGGCGATCACATCGAATTCCTCGGCCCGGGTGAGCACCTGTTGCAACGTGATGTCGGCGATGCCGTCCTTCACCAACAGCTTCCCGTCCGGCTTGCCCCCGCAGTCGTCCCAACCCACCGCCACGTCCGCGAACTCCTCCCGCACCAGCTCGTAGCCCCAGTTGCGAAATGCGCCCTCCGTGAATTTCTGGATGTTCCCCTTGTGGACCATGGTCACGCTGGACCGGTCGTGGGAGAGGGCGTAGGTGATGGCCGCCCGGATCAGCCGCTTCGACCCGAATTCGGAGATCGGCTTGATGCCGATGCCGGAGCCCTCGCGTACCTCCCAGCCCATCTCGTCACGGAGGAAGGCGGAGAGCTTGGCCGCCTCCGGGGTGTAGGCCTCGGCCTCGAGGCCGGCGTAGATGTCCTCGGTGTTCTCGCGGAAGATCACCATGTCGACCTTCTCGGGATGGAGCACCGGGGAGGGCACGCCGGCGAACCAGCGCACGGGGCGGAGGCAGACGTAGAGGTCGAGGATCTGCCGCAGCGCCACGTTGAGGGAGCGGATCCCACCGCCGACCGGTGTCGTCAGCGGCCCCTTGATCCCGATCAGGTGGGAGCGGAAGGTCTCGACGGTCTCGTCCGGCAACCAGCTGCCGGTCTCGTCGAATGCCTTCTGCCCGGCCAGGACCTCCTTCCATGCCACCGCCTTGCCGTGCTTGGCAGCAGCGGCGTCCAGGACCAGCTTGGCGGCCGGCCAGATGTCCACGCCGGTGCCATCGCCCTCGATGAACGGGATGATCGGCTGGTCGGTGACGTGGAGGGTCCCATCAGGTCCCTGCGTGATCAGATCGGGCATGGGCGGCAGCCTATCGGGACCCCTCCCCGGCCTCGGCCCGCTCCACGGTCCGTTCGACTCGAGCGGGTACCGGATCGGCTCACGGCCCGGTGCGGCGACCGGATGCCCTGAACGGATCGGCCACCTCTGCCGGTATGCCGCGACGCGCAGCCTCGCACTGCCAGGTGAAGCACCTTGAAATTGAGTTAGCTGTCGATCCGCTCCAGGAGGTGGACGTCGACGCTCTCACCCGCCTCCTTCCCGATCGCAGTCCGGAGGTCGGCCTTGACGGGGAGTTTGTGGGTGCCGTCGCCCAGAGCCATGAACGAGCTCCGGAACGGCTCCCCGTCGATGGTGCCCCGCACCTTGATCAGCCCGCGTGTCCCGAAGAATTCGACCGAGCCGTCCATGACCACGTAGGTCCAGCCACCGGGATTGGGGCTCTTCTGCAGGGTGGCGGTGAACCGCTTGTCCAACATGCCTCGCCTCCACATCGCCTGTGTCCTCATCGCCTGTGCGCCCCGGATGGCGTTCGACTACGACAGGAGAGACGCCCACCAGGCACACAACTCATCGGCGTCTGTCGACGCCGACTGTTGCGTGGCGGTGTCGGTCGCTCAGACCGCTGCCAAACCGAGGGCGGAGTAGATCTCGCGGGTGGCGCTCGAACGGTTGAGTGTGTAGAAGTGCAGCCCGGGGACGCCCGCGCCCAGGAGCTGATCGCACAGCTCAGTGGCGATCGCCACTCCCTCGTCCCGGACGGCATCCTTGCCTCCGCGACCGTCGGCAGCTCGCAGGCGGTCGACCATCCACTCCGGTACGGCGGCACCCATGGTGGCCATGCGGGGCACCGAGCTCAGGCTGGTCACCGGCATGATTCCCGGGAGCACCGGCTTCTCCACCCCTCGGTCGGCAAGGTCCGCCACCAGGCCGACGTACTCGGACGCCTCGAAGAAGAACTGCGAGATGGCGAAGTCGGCCAGGGCCAACTTGGCGGCCAGGTGATCGCGGTCGCTGGCCACGTCGGGCGACTGCGGATGGCAGCTCGGTTGCGCGGCGACGCCGACCGAAAAGCCGCCGATGGCCTGGGCCAGCTCGACCAGCTCAACGGCATGGTTCAACTCGCCAGGGCCGTCGTCGGGCCCGGTCGGGGGGTCACCGCCCAGCGCCATGAGGTTCTCCACTCCGGCCATCCGGTACGCCACCAGGATGTCGGCGAGCTCCAGCCGGGTGTGGGCCACACAGATCAGATGCGCCATCGGGACCAGCGTCGTGGTGCGCAACATGCCCGTGACCAGATCGAAGGTGCGCTGGCGCGACTCCGCCCCGCCCCGATAGGTGACCGACACGAATGAAGGGCCGAGGGGTTCGAGGTCGCGGAGCGTCTTCACCAGGGTGGCCTGCTCCGCGTCGGTCTTGGGGGGGAAGAACTCGAACGAGTAGGTCCGGCCCTTGGCCAGCAGATCGGCGATGCGGGTCATAACCGCTGGATCCTACCGCCAGGTCCCCGGTCCCACCCGTGGCCACGGCCTCGCCGGGGGTCGACGCCACTGTGTCTCGAGGCTGGGGCGTCGGGATCAGCGGGAGGGCTTCGAGCCGATCCTGGCCGAGAGGCGGGCCAGCGCCGTGCTCAACTCCGTGTTGCGAGCCCGTCGGGCCTCGTCCGCCTGCGCCAGCTGCAGCCCGGAGGGCGGTGACGCCCCGTGGTGGAGGAGCCGATCTGCCTCGATGGCGAACGCCAGACCCCGGAGGGCGGTGGCCGCCGAGGTGGCCAGAGCTGCAGCCTGGGGATCGGGGGCCGCCGACACCGTGTGCTCGAGGGCGGAAGCCGCCTTCTCCACTTGGACCTCCACCGCCCCGCGCAGTGGCGCGTCATCGGAGACGGCATTGCCGGACAGCAGCGACTGCCGGGCCAGCTGAGCGTCGCTCAGGGCCGGAACCACGGCCGAATGCCAATCCTCCTCGATGCCTCGTTTCTTCCGCGACCGCAACAGGAGGGCCACCAGCACGATGGCGGCCACCAAGGCGATGATGACGCCGATCAGTGCCCAGGGGGTCTGGTTCGACGTGTGCGTCGGTGCCAGCGTGGTGGTCGTGGTCGGAACGGTCGACGTCGTGGTCGGCACGGTCGACGTCGTGGTCGGCACGGTGGTGGTCGATGGTGGGATCGTGGTGGTCGTCACGGCGACCAGTACCCCCTGTGGCCTCGCCGGGTTCGCGGCGGCGGCTAGCCCCCCGGCTGGTGCGACCGTGCCCAGCACGACCGCCATCGCCCCGAGGCCCACCGCTACCGGGGTGAGGACCCGGCGCCGGGTCATGTGGGGTCGCTCCGGCCGAAGTCGTCCTCGAGCCGCACGATGTCGTCCTCCCCGAAGTACTCCCCGTGCTGCACCTCGACGAAGACGACATCGGTCCCGGTGGCGTTCTCGACCCGGTGGTTGGTCCCCACCGGGATGTCCACGGAGTCGCCGGCAACGAGCTCCGACTGCACTCCGTCGAGCGTGACCAGTGCGGTTCCGCGGACGATGAACCAGTGCTCGGATCGGCGGGCATGGCGCTGGTAGCTCAGGCGCCGGCCCGGCAGCACCACGATGCGCTTGACCTTGTGGGTGCCGTCGTCATCGAGGACGGTGTAGCTCCCCCACGGCCGCTGGTCGGTCTCGAGCCCCGTCCCCGGGCTCATGAGGCGCGCTCGGCGGCACGAACCGCGTTTCGCAGCAGCATGGCCCGGGTCATCGGCCCCACGCCGCCGATCCGCGGGGTGATCCAACCGGCGACCTCGGCCACTGACGCATCAACGTCAGACAGTAACCTCTTGCCCTCCCACGACGTGCCGGCCCCGACGACGGCGGCCCCGGGCTTGATCATGTCCGGCGTCACCAGACCGGCCCGGCCGGCCGCCGCCACCACCACGTCACCCTGGCTGACCAGACCGGCCAGATCGTCCACACCGGTGTGCACCACGGTCACGGCGGCATTGCAGCCGGGTCGCTTCATGGCCAGCAACAGGGCCAGGGGGCGCCCGATCGTCAGGCCCCGCCCGATCACCACCACGTGGCGGCCCTCGACGGGCACGTCATTGGCCTGCAACAGCTCCACAATGCCGGCCGGCGTGCACGGGAGCGGTCCGTTCGCCCCCATGACCAGCCTCCCGAGGTTCACCGGATGCAGGCCGTCGACGTCCTTGTCGGGATCGACCGCCAACAGCACCCGCTCCTCGTCGAGACCGTCCGGCAACGGGAGCTGCACCAGGTAGGCGTGGATCGAGGGGTCGGCATTGAACCGGGCCACCACCGCCTCCAGTTCGGTTTGGGACACGTCGGCGGGCAGGTGCTCGTGGGCCGAATGGATACCCACTTCGGCGCAGTCGGCGTGTTTCATGGCCACGTAACGCGCACTCGGACCGTCCTCACCGACCAGGATGGTCCCGAGGCCCACCGTCACCCCGGCAGACCGCAGCCGGGCCACCCGATCGGTGACCTCGGCCCTGATCTTGGCGGCCAGCAACTCGCCGTCCAGGACGGTCGCCGTCATCGCTGTCCTCCCCGGGGCCGACGGGGGCCCCGGGCGGCGGTCGTCATCATGGACAGCGCAACCTCCTCACGGGCTCAGTGCCGGAAGTGGCGCTCGCCACCGGTCATGACCAAGGCAATCCCGGCCTCGTCGGCGGCGGCCACCACCTCGGCGTCCCGGATCGAGCCCCCCGGCTGCACGACGGCAGCCACCCCGGCATCGGCCAGGACCTGGAGGCCGTCGGGGAACGGGAAGAAGGCGTCGCTGGCCGCGGCCCCCCCGGTGGCCCGGGTCCCGGCCTTGGACACGGCGATCTCCGCCGCCACCACCCGTGACTGCTGGCCGGCCCCGATCCCCACGGCCTGGCCGTCGGTGACCACGGCGATGGCGTTGGAGGTGGTGCGGGCACAGACCTTCCAGGCCAGGTCCAGGTCGCGCCACTGGGACTCCGTCGGTCGCGCCGCGGTGGCCACCTGCCAGGTGGAGGGATCGGCGAGGAACCCGTCGGCGTCCTGGACCAGCATGCTCGCCCCGAGCCCCCGGAACTGTCGGACCTGCGGCTCGGGCGACGGGGCGGACAGGAGCCGTGTCGCCTTGCGCTTGGAGGCCAGCGCCGCCAATGCCGCCTCGTCGTAGGAGGGGGCGATGATCACGTCGGCCTGGGGGCCGGCGGCCACGGCCTCGGCCACGTCCGTCGTCACGGGACCCCCGATGGCCACGATGCCGCCAAACGCCGACTGCGGGTCGCAGTCGAGGGCTCGCTGGTAGGCCACGGCCAGATCCCCGTGCCGGGCCACCCCGCACGGGTTGGCGTGCTTGATGATGGCGACCACGACCTCGCCGCCACCCGACGGGACGAGCTCGTGGACCAGACGCCAGGCCGCGTCGGTGTCGAAGATGTTGAGGTACGAGAGCTCCTTGCCCCCGTGCTGGACCACGTCGTCCCACCAGGAGTGCTGGCCGACGATCCGGTAGCGCGCCCCGTGCTGGTGCGGATTCTCGCCGTACCGGAGCGATCCCGCCCGGTCCAGCACCAGGTGGATGGAGGGGGGGAGGAGGGCGGCGGCGTCGAACTCGAGCGCACCGGAGGATGCGTCCGCCGCTTCCGTCAGGGGCTCCCGCCCGTCGAGCCACTCGACGATGGCAGCGTCGTAGCCGGCGGTGTGGGCGAACGCCTCGCGGGCCAGGCGCTGCCTGGTGTCGAGCGACAGTGAGCCGTCACGGCGCAGTTCGTCGAGGACAGGCCCGTATTCGCGGGGGTCCACGACCACGCCCACATGATCGTGGTTCTTGGCCGCGGCCCGCACCATGGTCGGTCCTCCGACATCGATCAACTCGACGGACGGATCGGAGGAGAAGGGGTAGAGGTTGCACACCACCAGGTCGATGAGCCCGATCCCCAGCCGGTCGAGGGCGTCGAGGTGCTCGGGCTGGGACCGATCGGCGAGGATGCCGCCGTGGATGGTGGGGTGCAGGGTCTTGACCCGTCCACCGAGCATCTCGGGGGCGCCGGTGAGGTCAGCCACCTCGCTGTGGGCGATGCCGGCCTCGCCCAGGGCCGTCGACGTCCCGCCGCTCGAGACCAGCTCCCAGCCAAGATCCGAAAGGCCGCGGGCCAGGTCGACCAGCCCCGTCTTGTCGTAGACGGACAGCAGCGCCCTCATGGTGAGACTTCCGACGGTGTTCCCGTCTCATCCCCGGCCTTCGCCGCCAACTCGTCGATGAACCGGCGGATGGTCTGGGGATAGAGCGCCCGTTCCACTTCTTTGATCCGCTCGTGCAAAGTCTCCTCCGTATCGTTTGGCAGCACCGGAACCGAGGCGCGGGCCAGTACCGGGCCGGCGTCCATCTCCAAGGTAGCGACATGGACGGTGGTCCCCGTCTCGGCCACCCCGGCGGCCAGGGCGTCGGCCACTGCGTGCCAGCCGGGGAAGGCCGGCAGCAGCGCGGGGTGGGTGTTCAGGATGCGGCCGGGATAGGCGGTGTGGATCGACTGGCCGAGCACCGTGCCGAATCCGGCCATGGCCACCACGTCCACGCCGGCTGCCACCAGCGCTTCGGTCACCGCCGCCGTGTAGGCGGCGCGGTCGAACGCCGCCCCGAATCCTCCGAAGCCGGACCGGTCGACCAGTTGGGCGGGAATGCCCGAGGCCGCGGCGATCTCGAGGGCGCGACAGGTGCGGTCGGCGATCACCAGGCGCACGGGGAGACCGGCGGCCACGATGGCTTCGAAAATGGTGCCGGAACCGGAGACCAGGACCCCGAGGTGCAGGACGGGCGGGGAGTCTCGAGATGCGCCGGAACCCACGGGCGCACGCTACCAGCGACGCCTCGTCCCGATTCCCCCAGCATGGGCGCGGGGCCCGGCGCTGGCGTCCGGGAACCGACCGGACCGGAGCGACGTGGCCCACCGGCCTGCCTCCGGTTGTGGGCCCACGTCGCTCGGTCCCCCCTGCCCGGGGAATGCCCCTCGTGGCTGATGTATCGGCACGGAAACGGTGGTTCCGAAGCGAAAGTTGCCGAGATGCCGACGCAGACCGCGGGTCCCTCGGCCGGTCGGCTCCCCGCTGGCGTGCCGAGCGCCCGCCGCGACGCCGCTCGGACTACCGCTCGAGGTGCTCGAGCGACCGCACGAGCGCCTCGTCGAAGTTGCCCAGGGACGGAAGGACGGCGTCGCAGAATCCCCATCGCCGCGATTCGAACGACCCCGGATCGGGCACCACCGCCACTCGCATCCGGGCCGCCTTGGCCGCGATGGCGCCGTTGAACGAGTCTTCCAGGGCCAGGCAGCCGGTAGGGTCGATTCCCAACTTGGCCGCCGTCGAGAGGTAGGCCCCCGGATGCGGCTTGCCCAGGGGATCCCACTCGGCGGAGTGCCACACGGCGACCTCGGACTCGATGGCCAGACGCCGCAGCGCGGCTTCGATCACCTCGGCGTAGGAGCCGGAGCACACCGCCACCGGGAGCGAGAGTCGCCGACAGCAGGCCACGGCCTCGAGGGCGCCCGGCATCGGGGCGCCGGACTCACTGATCAGTTGGGCGACCCGGGAGGTGGTGGCCCGCTCCACCTCGACCGGTGACCGGCCCTCCCACGGGTGGCGGTCCCACCAGTGCCGGACGGCGTCGTCGATGCGGAGACCCATGGTCTGGCGCACGTCGGCCTCGGTCAGGTGGAGACCGAGGGAGCCGAACACCTCGATCTCGGCCTGACGCCACATCGGTTCCGAGTCGATCAGCAGCCCGTCGAGATCGAAGATGACCGCGGCGATGGACACTCCGGCCAGGGCCGCCGCCGAAGGGAGTTCGGGGCTCAGTCGAGTTTCCGGACGACGTCGACCATGGCCTCGCCCGCCTCGGTCGGGTTGAGGGCGACGGTCACACCGGCGGCGGACAGAGCCTCCATCTTGGCCCGGGCCGTCCCCTTGGACCCGGAGATGATCGCCCCGGCGTGGCCCATCTTGCGCCCGGGGGGAGCGGTCACTCCCGCCACGTACGAAACGACGGGCTTGGTCACCGAGGAGGCGATGAACTCTGCCGCCTCCTCTTCTGCCGAGCCGCCTATCTCGCCGATCATCATGACGGCCCTGGTGTCAGGGTCCGCCTCGAACGCGGCCAGGCAGTCGATGAAACTGGTCCCGGGGACCGGGTCACCGCCGATGCCCACACAGGTGGTCTGGCCCACTCCCTGCTGGGAGAGCTCATGGAGCGCCTGGTAGGTGAGCGTCCCCGAGCGGCTCACGATCCCGACCGGGCCGCCCTCCAGGGCGATGTCCCCCGAGGTGATCCCGATGTTGCACTTGCCCGGGGAGATGATCCCCGGGCAGTTCGGTCCGAGCAGCCGGGTTCCGGGGAATTGACGGACGAGCCGGTTGTAGGCGAGGGCCTCGTCCTGAGCCGGGATGCCCTCGGTGATGCACACCACGAACGGGACGCCGGCAGCCGCGGCCTCGACAATGGCGTCTGCGGCGAATTTGGGAGGCACGGAGATGAACGAGGCGTTGGCGCCGGTGGCCTCGACCGCCTCGGCCACCGTGGCGAACACCGGGATGCCCTCGATCTCCTCGCCGCCCCGCTTGGGATTGGTGCCCGCCACCACCTGGGTCCCGTAGGCCCGGTTCCGGAGTCCGTGGAACAGCCCCTGGCTGGTCGGGCTGATGCCCTGGACGACGACCTTGGTGTTCTCGTCGACGAAGATGCTCACGACTGGCCTCCTGCAAGGGCGACGGCCCGTCGGGCAGCGTCGATCATGGTCGGTTCCGCCACCAGGCGGTCGGACAGATGGTCGGCCAGGATCGCCCGGCCGGCGACGGCGTTGGTGCCGTCCAGGCGCAGGACGATGGGCGAGCTGATGTCCACCCGATTGAGCGCTTCGAGAACGCCGTTGGCCACTTCGTCCACCCTGGTGATCCCGCCGAAGATGTTGACGAAGATCGAACGCACCGCCGGATCGGAGTTGATCACCTCGAGGGCCGCAGCCATCACGTCGGCGTTGGCCCCGCCACCGATGTCGAGGAAGTTGGCCGCCGACCCACCGCACTGATTGACCACGTCGAGCGTGCTCATGGCGAGGCCGGCCCCATTGGCGATGATGCCAACGGAACCATCGAGGCCGATGTAGTTGAGCCCACGCGCCTTGGCCCTGGTCTCTCGTTCGTCCTCGACGTCGCTGCCGGCGAACTCCTCCCATTCGGGATGCCGGAACGTGGCGTTGTCGTCCAGCGTGACCTTGGCGTCGAGGGCGTGGACCCTGCCCTCCGGGGTGAGGATCAACGGATTGATCTCCGCCAGGTCGCAGTCCCCGTCCGTGTAGCAGCGGTACAACTTCACCAGCAGTTCGGCGGCCTGATCCCGGGCTTCCTCGTCCAGATTCGCCCGCTCGACCCACTGGCGTGCCGCCTCGAGGCTGAGACCGTCCACCGGGTCGATGTGGACGGTGGCGATGGCGTCGGGATTGGTGACGGCCACCTCCTCGATCTCCACCCCGCCTTCGGCCGACAACATGCCGAGGTGCTTCTTGGCGCTGCGGTCCAGGGTGAAGCTGGCGTAGTACTCGCGGGCGATGTCCGAGGCGTGCTCGACCCAGAGGCGCTTGACCACGTGGCCCTTGATGTCCAGACCGAGGATGTTGCCGGCGTGGGTCCGGACCTCGTCGACGTCATTGGCCAGCTTCACCCCGCCGGCCTTGCCGCGGCCTCCGACCTTGACCTGGGCTTTGACCACGACCGGATAGCCGGACGCCTCGGCCTGGGCCACCGCCTGTTCGACGGTGTCGGCCACTCCTCCCTTGGAGATGGGGATGCCGAACCGGGCGAAGTACTGCTTACCCTGATACTCGAAGAGATCCACCGGATCCGTTCCTCTCTGTCTGATGTTGCGAACCTGTCTGATGTTGCGAACCTGTCTGATGATGCGAACCTGTCTGGTGTTGCCAACCTGTCTGGCGTTTGCCCCGTACCGGGTCGGTGCCGCTGGCGCCCCGGCCGTCCGAGTCAGGCATCCACTCCACTCTCACGCTCGTCGAGCGCTCGGCCCAGCCAATCCCCGATGGCCGGCAGTGGCGCGCCCGGCGTGAATACCTGGGCGACGCCCAGGTCCATGAGGACCGGAATGTCCGCGGCGGGGATGATCCCTCCCACCAGCACCAGGACATCGCCGCGACCTTGCTCCCGCAGCCCGTCGATCACCCTGGGCACCAGCGTGAGATGGGCGCCGGAGAGCAGGGAGAGACCCAGGGCGTCAGCGTCCTCTTGGATGACCGCCTGGACGACCTGCTCGGCCGTCTGGTGCAGGCCGGTGTAGATGACCTCGAAGCCGGCGTCACGGAGGGCCCGGGCGATCACCTTGGCCCCGCGGTCGTGCCCGTCCAGTCCGGGTTTGGCCACGACCACTCGATACGGGCGTTTCACGGAGGGTGATACTAAGCGCTGACGGACCGTCAGGCCCATCCCTCCCTCATTGGTGGGACCGGTGGACGATCAGGCCCTAGCCTGGAGGGTCCGTGGTACCTTCCCATCGGCGCCCATGGCCCGACCAGACCCCCTCGGGGACGCCCTTGACCACTTCGGCTGAACCTGTGGACACCTCCGATCAACCCCCCGGACCGCCAGCCGCGCCGGGGCCGTCCTTCGTGGCGGGACTGGTCCGGGTGTCCCGCCCCCGGCAGTGGATCAAGAACGTCCTGGTCCTCGTGGGCCCGGCCGCTGCCGGCGTGCTGCTCCACTGGACGGTCCTGTGGCACGGTGTCGCCGCATTCGGCATCTTCTGCGTCGCCGCCTCGGGCACGTACTTCTTCAACGACGCCATCGATGCCGAGGCGGACCGCGCCCACCCCACCAAGCGCCTGCGCCCGGTGGCGCTCGGCGTGGTCCCGGTAGCGACCGCTCTGTGGATCGGCTCGGCCCTGATGGTGGCTTCGGTCGGCCTGGGGGCGCTGCTGGCCGGCTGGCACCTGGCCGTGGTGATGGCCGTCTACGTCCTGATCAACGTGGCCTACTCGCTGGGACTGAAGAACGAGCCCATCCTCGACCTGGCCGCCGTCAGCGCCGGCTTCGTCCTGCGGGCGGTGGCCGGCGGCGTGGCCACGGGGATCCCCCTCACCAACTGGTTCCTCATCGTGGCGTCCTTCGGGTCGCTGTTGATCGTCACCGGCAAGCGGTCCGGCGAGAAGAAGCTCCTCGTCGACCACCGGGTGGACAACGGCGCCACCCGCCAGACGCTCGAGTTGTACACGCCGACCTTCCTGCGCTCGGTCCGGACCCTGTCGGCGGCGGTGGCGGTGACCGCCTACTGCCTGTGGGCGTTCGAACGGGCGGCGCAGCTGCATCCGGGGCATGACCCGATCTGGTTCCAGCTGACCGTGGTGCCCTTCACCATCGCCCTGCTCCATGTGGTCCGTCTTCTCGACTCGGGAGAGGGCGGCGCCCCTGAGGAGATGGCCCTGGGAGACCACCGCCTGCAGCTCTACGGGTTGGTCTGGTTCGCCCTGTTTGCCGTGGGCGTCTACGCCACATGAGCGTGCCGCGGGGCCGTCGGGCCCTACTGACCGGGTGGGGTCGGACCGCCCCGACCGCCGCCGAGGTGGTCCACGCCGTCCACCCCCAGATCGTCGACGAGGCCCTGGACGCGGCGGCGACAGCCCCCGGAGGCGCCGGACGGACCCGGGGCATCGTCGCCCGGGGATTGGGCCGTAGCTATGGGGACGCCGCCCAGAACGCCGGGGGGGCCGTGCTCGACGCCACCTGGCTGGACGCCATCCACCACGTCGACCTGGCCTCCGGAGTGATCACCGTGGGGGCGGGAGTCAGCCTGCAGACCCTGATGGAGCGGCTGGTCCCTCTGGGCTGGTTCGTCCCGGTGACCCCGGGCACCCGCCTGGTGACGGTCGGGGGGGCCATCGCCGCCGACATCCACGGCAAGAACCACCATGTCGACGGGGGCTTCTGTTCGCACGTCCTCGAGATGACGCTGGTCACCCCCACCGGGACGACATCGGTGTCGCCGGCGTCCGATCCCGATCTGTTCTGGGCCACCGCCGGCGGCATGGGGCTCACCGGAGTGATCACCCGTGCCACCCTCCAGATGACGCCGGTCGAGACCAGCTATCTGCTGGTCGACACCGAGCGCGCCCCGGACCTGGACACCGTCATGGACAAGATGCTCACGGGCGACGCCGATTACCGGTACTCCGTGGCCTGGATCGACTGCCAATCGACCGGCAGCCGGCTCGGCCGCTCGGTGTTGACCCGGGGCGACCATGCGCGCCTCGAGGACCTGCCGGACCGGTTGCGCCTGGCGCCCGACCGGGCCCGCGCCTTCGTCCCCCGCACCCTGGCCCGGGTTCCGATCACGCCGCCCAGCGGGCTGCTCAATCCCCTCACCGTCGGGGCCTTCAACGAGTTCTGGTTCCGCAAGGCCCCTCGCCACCAGGTGGCCAAGCCCCACCACATGACGGGTTTCTTCCACCCCCTCGACGGCGTCGGCGGATGGAACCGGCTCTACGGAGGCAGGGGGTTCCTCCAGTACCAATTCGTGGTGCCCGACCGCCACGGCGAGACCGTCCGGCGGGTCATCGAGCGACTGTCGGCCCTCAGGCTGGCCAGCTTCCTGGCCGTGCTGAAGCGCTTCGGCCCCGGGGACCCCGGTCCACTCTCGTTTCCCATCGCCGGTTGGACGCTGGCCCTCGACATCCCGGTCGGCTTCGACCGGTTGGACGTGCTGCTCGACGAGTTCGACCAGGAGGTCGTCGCCGCCGGAGGCCGCATCTATCTGGCCAAGGACTCGCGGGTCTCCCGGGCCGCCTTCCGCGCCATGTATCCCCGGGTCGACGAATGGCTGGCCGTGCGGGCCCGGGTCGACCCGGACGGGGTGCTGCAGTCCGACCTCGGGAGGCGCCTGGGGCTCTGCGCCGGGACGCGACCGGCCGCCACCGCCACCGGCCGGACGGCCCGGGCCGGCACCGGTCCGGATCGCACGCCGCCCTCCCGCCCGCCGCGGCGCAAGGCCACGGGCGGAACCAGTCGCACCCGCTCCCCATCCACCTCCCCCCCATCACCAGAACGGACAGGCTCATGATCGACGCCGTCGGGCGCCCCCAGTCAGTACTCGTCCTCGGCGGCTCCTCGGAGATCGCCCAGGCCACGGTGGCCAAACTGGTCCCCGCCCGATGCCGCACAGTGGTGCTGGCCGGCCGGGAGGGCCCCCGGCTCTCCGAGGCGGTCGACCGGGCCAAGGCGCTGGGGGCCGACGTGGCCGAGGCCGTGGCCTTCGACGCCACCGACATCGCCGGCCATGGCGCCTTCGCCGACCGGGTGTTCGAGCGCTTCGGGGACTTCGACCTGGTGATCGTGGCGGCCGGCCTGCTCGGCGATCAGGCCGCGGACGAGCAGGACCCGGTGTCGGCGGCGTCGGTGCTCACCACAAACTTCACCGGGCTGGCCGCCGCCATGCTGGCCGTGGCCGGTCACCTCCGGCGCCAGGGCCACGGGCGCCTGGTCGTGCTCTCGTCGGTGGCCGGCGAGCGGGCCCGCAGGGCCAACTTCGTCTACGGGTCCTCGAAGGCCGGGCTCGATGCCTTCTCGCAGGGACTGGGCGATTCGCTGGTGGGGACCGGGGTCCGGGTGATGATCGTGCGCCCCGGGTTCGTGCTCGGCCGCATGACCGAGGGCATGAGCCCGGCGCCCTTCCCCACCACCCCCGAGGCGGTGGCCGATGCGGTGGTGCACGGCATCGAGTCCGGGGCGAGCGTGGTCTACGCCCCCCCGGTCCTGCGATGGGTCTTCGCCGTGATGCGCCACCTGCCCCGGGCCGTCTGGCGCCGGATGCCCGGCTGACCCATCGGGCCCGGCGGCGCCGTCAGCGGGTGGCGGAGTTGGTCGTGCCGTGCGTCCCGGTGGGGGCACTGGCCGTGCTGCGCGCCGACATGGTGATGAAGTCGCGGGAGGACGGCGAGAAGTAGCGGCCGGGCCAGTTGGACTCGTCGAAGGTGAGCTTGGTGCCGACCGCGGCCGAGGCGGGTTGGCCGGGCGCCGGGCTGTAGCTGAAGAAGTTGACCCAGGCCGTGTTGATGTCCATCTCCATGGCCCGCACCGCCCCGGCCCGGCTCAGGACATTGGCCAGGTCGACGATGGACAGCCCGGAGCCGCCGACGAAGACCAGGGCGCCGTTGGCCGTGATCCCGAGTCCCGAGCGCCAGACCTGGACCTTCCCGGCCAGGGTGGCGCCCCAGCGGTGGTTGTCATTGGCGTCGAGGCCGGCCACCGGCTGGCCGTTGTTGACGATGAGGTCGAGGTTCTGGCGCACCGCCACCACCGAGGGTGACATGGCGACGTCGGTCCCCCAGGCGCCGAGGGTGGGCGTCCCGTCACTGTTGATGACCAGGGATGCCCGGCCGGCAACGAGGGGAACGGCGGTGACACCGTCGGCGTAGAAGCCGCCCTGGGCGTCCTGCATGCGGAACCCCGAGTTGAACGCGGCCACCAGCGTGTCCAAGGCCGTGCCGGTGATCGGGGCCATGTTGGCCCAGGTCTGCCCGGTGCCGGGGATCGACGAGCCCTCGTACAGGTTCGTCTTGAGCAGCTTGGTGTCCATCCACGCCACGCCCGTGACCAGGCTGGTGTTCACGGCGTTGGGTCGCAGGTAGGCCGCGTACATGGCCGACAGCCCGCCGACCGTCCGACCCATCGGTCGCCACTGGCCTTCACCGGGGGTGGGGGTGGCCACGAAGGGGGTAATGGCAGCCGGCACCGGGAGGTGGGCCGGGCCCGAGGGCTGGGTGGTGGTCGTGCTCCGCAGCGGGGCGGGGATGGCCCCCTTGGCGGGCTTCCCGCCCTTGGGTGGCGCGTGCCAGGTGTACCAGGTGTTCTCGGCCCAGGTCACCACCCCGCCGCCGCCGTGGTCCCGCACCCACTCGGTCAGCCGAGCCCCCACCGTGTTGCCGAGCGCCTGGTTGGTGGCGGCCGACCCGAGCGAGATCCAGACCGGGGTGAGGAGGAGAAGGATCACCAGGGCGACAGTCGACTTGGGATGCCGGCCGATCAGCGTGCGCCGCTGCCTGATCCGCTGCTTGCGGCGGGCCTTCCGCTCCCGACGGGTCGGTCGCGGCAGGTGGGCATGCCGCGGCCCGGGCCCGCCCCGGCTGGCCGGGGTCGAGACGATCCTCGGGATACGGGCACCGGACCGGCCCGTCCCGCCTGGCCGGTCGCTCGGCTCGACGGTCACCCGGTCCCGGTGGTCCTGTTCGGGGCCGAGGTCGACAGGCGCGTCAGGGGCAACTCCGTCCTGGTCGAAAACGATGTTGCCATCCACGGCCGGTCCGAGACCTCATTCTGCGCCGATCATGGGCAGCGGCCCCAGCCGCCGCCTCGGGCGTTGCGCTTTTGCCCGCTCACCTGGTCTTCTCCCGCTCCGTCCGGTTGGCTCCGTGCAGCCCCCGCCCCCAGGAAAGGAGCTGAGGAAGTCGGTGGACGAAGAAGGCTGGCAAGCCACGTTCCGTTTGGCTCGACCTGCAGTCTCCCAGAGGTCGGGCCCCCTGGCACTTTACCAACGGGGACGCCGGCCCGGGCGTCAGGCCCGCTTCAGCGGGGCCATCCGCAACAACAGCTTCTTGCGCCCGACCGTCGGGAACTGGACCACGGCCTCGGCGTCATCGCCCGGGGAGGTGGTCTCGAGAACCGTGCCCTCACCCCACTTCCCGTGCACGACGCGGTCCCCGACCTCCAGCCCCAACAGCTCCGCACCCGTCGAGGCGGGGGCACGGTGCCGGCGACCGGTGGCGTCGAACTCCCCCTCCTCCCGGGCCACCCCGCGTCCGAACACGCTCCGCCCGGGCGTGCCCCCGTCGTCGTCCACCCGGCCCCGTCCCCGCAATGACCGGGTCCCGGCTGAGCGTCCACCGCTGTCCCCCACCACGTCCCGGACCAGTTCCGTCGGGATCTCGTTGAGGAACCGGCTCGGGATGTTGCTGCTCGTGCTCCCGAACAGCATGCGGCTCCAGGCGTGGGAGACGTAGAGGTGACGCTCGGCTCGGGTGATCCCGACATAGCAGAGGCGGCGCTCCTCCTCGAGCTCCACCGGCTCCCCCAGCGAGCGCAGATGGGGGAAGATCCCGTCTTCCATCCCCACCAGAAACACGGCCGGGAACTCGAGGCCCTTGGCGATGTGCATGGTCATCAGCGAGACCCTGGTGCCATCGCCCTCGAGCTCATCGGAGTCGGCCACCAGCGAGGCCGCCTCGAGGAATTCCGCCAGGGTCCGGTACTCCCCCGCCACCCCCACCAGCTCATCGACGTTCTCGACCCGCCCCAACGCTTCGATGGTCCCCTCCGACAGGAGCTCGCTGCGGTACCCGGTCCGTTCGACCACCGCCGTCACCAGCTGGCCCGGCCCGAGCAGGACGCCGGCGGTCACGCCGTCGACCGGGTCGCCGGCGGCGGACGGGTCGGCCCGGTGTGCTCCGGCCAGATGCGTCGCCGCCCCCAGGACCGGTTCGGGGTCGGGGGCAATGGCCTCCCCGTTCTCGTCGACCAGCTCCGGGGTCGCCATGTGCCGGCGCAACTCGTCGAGGAGCGACGCCAGCTGGGCCAGGCTGCTCCCGGCCTTGCCGGAGATCCCGACCTCGTCGGCTCGTGCCACCGCCTCTCCGAACGAGACCCCGCGCTGACCCGACCATCCGGCCAGCCTGGCCACCGAGGTTTCCCCGACCCCCCGCTTGGGCACGTTGACGATGCGCCGCCAGCTGACCTCGTCATCGGGATTGACCAGCACCCGGAGATAGGCCATGACGTCTTTGACCTCGCGCCGGTCGTAGAACCGCGTGCCACCCACCACCCTGTACGGGACCTCGGCCCGGACCATCGCCTCTTCGAGGGCCCGGCTCTGGGCGTTGGTCCGGTAGAAGACGGCCACATCGCCCCAACGGAGTCCCTGCTCCCGATGGAGGCGCGTGACCTCGTGGGCCACCCAGGCCGCCTCGTCGTACTCGTCCTCCGCCCGGTACCGGGTGACCTTCTCCCCCCCGTCGCGCTCCGTCCACAGCGTCTTCGGCTTGCGGGACACGTTGTTGGTGATCACGGCGTTGGCCGCGTCGAGGATGACCTGGGTGGAGCGGAAGTTCTGATCGAGGGTGATGACGGTGGCGTCGGGGAACGCCTGCTCGAAGTCGAGGATGTTGCTGATGTCCGCCCCGCGGAAACGGTAGACCGACTGGTCGCTGTCGCCGACCACCACGATGTTGCGGTGCTGGCCGGCGAGGAGCACGGCCAGGGCGTTCTGCACGGCGTTGGTGTCCTGGTACTCGTCGATGAGGACGTGGGTGAACCGCGTGCGGTAGTGCTCGAGGACGTCTGCGTGCAGGCGGAAGAGCCGCACCGTGTTGAGCAGGAGATCGTCGAAGTCCATGGCGTTGGCCGCCACCATCCGCTGCTGGTAGACGTCGAACACGTCGGCCACCCGGCGGTCGAAGATGGTCAGGGCCCCGGCCCGGTACTCTTCGGGCCCCTGTTGGCTCGACTTGGCCTGGCTGATCTGGCCGAGGATCGACCGGGGCGAGAGCTTTTTGGTGTCGATGTTCATCTCGCGGCACACGATCTCGATCAGCCGGCGGGAGTCGGCATCGTCGTAGATGGTGAAGGAGCCCTTGTAGCCGAGGCGGTCGCCGTGGGCCCGGAGGATGCGCACGCAGGCCGAGTGGAAGGTCGACACCCACATCCGGCCGGCGCGGCGGCCGACCAGCTCCGCCACGCGCTTGCGCATCTCGTCGGCGGCCTTGTTGGTGAAGGTGATGGCCAGGATCTGCCAGGGGGCGGCGTCCCTCGTGGCGATGAGGTGGGCGATGCGACGGGTGAGCACCCTGGTCTTTCCCGAGCCCGCCCCGGCCACGATGAGCAGCGGTCCCCCCCGGTGGACCACGGCCTCACGTTGGGGACCGGTCAGACCGACGAGCAGCTCCTCGGGGCCGACCGGGCGCACCTCGTCGGAGGGGGGTGGCGGGCCCGAGGCCTCCAGCCCTGGATCGTCAGGGGGCCGGTCGGGACCCCCGCCGGCGACGGTCATTCCCACTCAATGGTGCCGGGAGGCTTGGAGGTGATGTCCAGAGCTACCCGGTTGACACCCTCCACCTCGTTGATGATGCGAGAGGAGAGGCGCTCCAACAAGTCGTAGGGCAATCGGGCCCAATCGGCGGTCATGGCGTCGTCACTGGTCACGGCGCGGATCACGATGGGGTAGGCGTAGGTCCGCCCGTCGCCCATGACACCCACGGTGCGGACGGCGGGAAGGACGGCGAAGCTCTGCCACAGGTCCCGGTAGAGCCCGGCCCTCCGGATCTCCTCCACCACGATGGAATCGGCGGCCCGCAGGATGTCGGCCCGCTCGGGAGTCACGTCGCCCACGATGCGCACCGCCAGGCCGGGCCCGGGGAACGGCTGGCGCCACACGATGTCGTGGGGCAGTCCCAGCTCCTCGCCGACGGCGCGGACCTCGTCCTTGAACAGGAGGCGGAGCGGCTCCACCAGATCGAAGGCCAGATCGTCGGGTAGGCCGCCCACGTTGTGGTGTGACTTGATGGTGGCGGCCGAATCGGACCCCGATTCGATGACGTCGGGGTAGAGGGTGCCCTGCACCAGATAGCCGGCCGCTTCACCGTCGGGGCCGGCGGCACGCCGCCCCCCCGGATCCGCCGTGCCCGGTGGGGCCGAGCCGAGCACCTGCTCGCGGGCGACCTCTTCGAAGATGCGGATGAACAGCTCGCCGATGATCTTGCGCTTGGCCTCCGGGTCGGTGACCCCGGCCAGGGCTTCGAAGAACCGGTCCGCCGCTTTGACATGCACGAGATCGATGTGGAATTGACGACGGAACGTCTCTTCGACCTGCTCGCTCTCGTGGGCCCGCATCAGCCCGGTGTCGACATAGACGCAGGTCAGCTGGTCCCCGATCGCCTTGTGGACCAGGGCGGCGGCCACGGCCGAGTCGACTCCCCCCGACAGGGCGCACAGCACCGGCGACGAGCCGACCTGGGCCCGCACCGCCTGGACCTGCGACTCGATGATGGAGGTGTGGGTCCACAGGGGGAGACAGTGGCACACGTCGTAGAGGAACCGCTCGAGGAGATCGGCGCCGCGCTCGGTGTGCACCACCTCGGGGTGGAACTGCACGCCGTAGATGGAGCGCTCGGCGTGCTGGAGGGCGGCGACCGGCGCGTCGGCGCTGGCGGCGGTGGCCGTGAACCCGGGTGGGACGCCGGTGATGGCGTCGCCGTGGCTCATCCATACCTCGACGTCACTGGGCCAGTCGCAGAACAGCGGAGACGACCCGGTGACCGTGAGCGGCGTCCGTCCGTACTCGCCACGACCGGTGCGGGACACCTCGCCTCCCAACTGGAGGGTCAGCAGCTGGGCTCCGTAGCAGATCCCCAGAATGGGGACGCCGACGTCGTAGATGGCGGGATCG
>DASZJN010000222.1:0-2189 GCA_035948045.1 Acidimicrobiales bacterium
CGACCGGTTCGACGCCTCGGAGGACACTCCCGACCACTGGGAGAGTCGGGCCATCGGGCTCCACGATGCCTGGCTCCTCAAGCGACTCGGGGGGACCTGGGACGGTCCGCCCCATCCTGACCCCGGATGGGAGGTTCATCCCGACCTGGCCGATCCCGAGCAGGGTGACCCTGCCGCCGCGGCCAGTTTTGCGTTCCCCGACTCGGGGCCGGTGGCATGGAAGGATCCGCGGGTCTGTCTGCTGCTGCCGCACTGGTTGGCCCACCTCCCCGGGCCCGTGGCTGCGGTATTCGTGTGGCGCTCGCCCCTCTCGGTGGCTCGTTCGCTCCGGACCCGTGACGGCATGGCCTTGGCCGACGCGGTGGCCCTCTGGGAACGGTATAACCGGTCTGGTCTGGCCGGTCTGGTGGGTGTCGACACCTTCGTGACCAAATACGAGTCGGTGGTGGAGGACCCGTTGGGCCAGTTGGGCGCCCTGGCTACCTGGTTGGGAGCCCTCCCCCAATTCGTCCCCTACGCCCCTCACTGGGAACTGGCCAGCGCTGTGGCCAGCATCTCCCCCCGGCTCCGTCGCCAGCAAGATACGGGTGACGAGCAACTCCTGCTCGACGAGCACCGGCAGCTGGTCGAGCATCTCGACTCGCTCGACGGACCGCACCGGCCGCTGACGATCGGTCCGCCGGACGCGGAATCAGCTTGGACGACGGCATTGCTAGACGACCGCCGCCAAGCGACCGTGCTCCGTGACACCCTGGCCGAGCACGTCGTAGCGGCCGAAGCTCTGGCGGTCGACGTGGCGCAGCGGTTGAAGACCGCCCGGCTCCAGCTCGAGGGTGCACGGACCGAGCTGGCCAACATGTACCAGCTGTACGAAGATATGCGGGCTTCCACCAGCTGGCGGGTTACCCGTCCCCTTCGCCAGGCGGTTGCACTCAAGAACCGCAAGGGCAGCCCTTCGTCCGGTTAAAGGTTTGTTGTTCCCAGTCGAGAGCGTCAGCTCCGCCAGCGGGCGAGGCGTCCCCCCATCCAACGGCGGATGCGGACTCCCCAGAGTCCCGAGAGGTAGGTCTCGAGTGAGGTCACCCGTCGATCTCCGTCGGCCACACGTTGCTCGAGGTACGACAGGTACTCGGCGTGCAATTCTTCGGCCGCACGAACCGGATCAGCTGACACGGGAGCGTGCAGGTGATCGACTGTCGCTCCGGAGGTCGCGTCGGCGTCGGACGCCGGGTGATGGGACGCCGCGCTGATCAAGGCCCGCTGTACAGCGGCGTCGAACGTGGGCCCGGAGTCCTTCCGGGGCGGGGGCCCGAAGCGGTCGAGTGCGTGCCCCCACTTGTCGACCAGGCGCCGCTGGTTGCGGCTCAGGAGAAATCCTCGATAGACGCTCGAGGTGCTCTGGCTTCCTCGGTGGATGACCCGGGCCCGGGGCTCATAGCGGGTCCGGAAGCCATGAGCGGCCAGAGCCAGGCACAGGTCGACATCCTCGAAGTAGGCGGGAGAGAACCGCTCGTCGAACCCGCCCACGGTGTCCCAGGCCCGGCGGGTGACCAGCAAGCCATTGGCGGAGGCGTAGTCCACGTCCCGGGGCTCGAGATAGGCATCGGACCCGGGGGGCAACCCCTCGCCCACGTGGGCGGCCGACCCATCGCGCCAGAGAACCGATCCGGCCTCTTGCAGGGTGCCGTCAACCGCGAGGAGGCGGGAGCCGACAGCACCGATTTCCGGGTCGGACGAAGCGGTTCGGACCAGGGCATCGATGCATCCTTCCTCGACGGTGCTGTCGTCATTGAGGAAGACCAGCAAAGGGGCCCGCGCCACGGAGGCCGCCTGGTTGCAGCCGGCGCTGAAGCCCAGATTGACCTCATTGACGACCAGGACGACTTCGTCGTGACCCGCCAGGCTGTCCAGTTGTTCAGGGGGCGTGCCGTTGGCAACCACCACTACCTCAGTTCCAGGAGGACATCCTCCCGGTCGCCGCAGGGCGTCGAGGCAATCGAGGGCGAGTGCCGCGTTCTCGAGCACCAGAATGCAGATCGAAAGGCCCGGCGAGTCGGGTACCAGGGTCCCCCTCCGGACCGAGGGGTCGGACGCTGGGCTCACATCGTTTGCGACTGCGTGGACGCCTGGTGGGCGGGAACGAACGACCCCGTTTCGTCTCTCACCACATTGACCACCGCTCCGGCCTC
>DASZJN010000223.1:0-3828 GCA_035948045.1 Acidimicrobiales bacterium
CGGCGAAGTCCTCGTGCACCGACCCCACGGTGATCCCCTCGGGATCGAGGACGACGCGGTAGTCCCCAGTCTCGGGGATAGCGCCCCCACTGGTGAGCGCGGCCAGACGTGCGCCGCGCCGGGCCCGCAACCGGCCGTTGACGGCGTCATGGTGGAGGTGGGCGCCCCGGCGGCCCCTTCCCGTCTGGATTCCCCAGGAGACGAGCTCGACCACCTCGTCGAAGGTCTCCCGGGAGAGTTGGGCATAGGGCTCGGCCGCCCGCACCAGGTCGTAGAGGGCGTCGACGTCCCACTCCTCGGCGGCCGCGACCTCAGCGATCAGCTGTTGGGCCAGGATGTCGAGGGGGGCCACCGGGGGCTGGAGCACGTCGAGGTGACCGGCGCGGACCCCCGCCATCAGCGCCGTGCACTCGACGAGCTCGTCCCGCGTCATCGGATAGAGGCGACCGGCCGGCGTGCCCTCCAGCTGGTGGTTCGCCCGACCGACCCGTTGGAGGAACGTTCCGATGGCCCGGGGTGAGCCGATCTGGCACACGAGTTCGACCGGCCCGACATCGATCCCCAGCTCGAGCGAGGCCGTGGCCACCAGGGCCCTCAGGTCGCCGGCCCGCAGGCGTTGCTCGACGATCCGCCGGCGAGCCGAGGAGAGGCTGCCGTGGTGGGCGGCCACCTGGAGGGCGGCGTCGATCGGGTCCGTCGTCTGGCCGGCCGCCTCAGGAGTGCCGGGCCCTTCCTCCGAAGAGGACCCGAGGCGCAGGGCCAGCTGGTGTGCCACCCGCTCGGCCATCTTGCGGGTGTTGACGAAGATCAGCGTGGTCCGGTGCTCGAGCACATGGGCGGCGATGCGATCGAGCACGTCGGAGAGCTGGGCGCCGCTGGCAACGGCTTCGAGCTCACTGTCCGGAAGCTCGATGGCCACGTCGAGGTCCCGCCGGTGGCCGCAGTCCACGACGGCGGTGGGGGACCGGGCGGGATCCGATCCGGACAGCAGGCGGGCCACCACTTCGAGGGGGCGCTGGGTGGCCGACAGCCCGATGCGTTGCAGCCGGCCCCCGGCCGCCGACACCAGATGGTCCAGGCGCTCGAGGGTCAGGGCGAGATGGGCCCCCCGCTTGTCTCGAGCCAGCGTGTGCACTTCGTCGACGATGACCGTGTGCACGCCCCGGAGGATGGCCCTCGACGATGGTGCGGTGAGAAGCAGGTAGAGGGACTCGGGGGTGGTCACCAGCAGGTCAGGCGGTGACCGGCGCATGGCGACCCGTTCTGCCGCCGGGGTGTCGCCGGTGCGCACTGCCACCGAGAGATCCGGCGCCGCGAGACCGAGCCGTTCCGCCTCGTCGGCGATGCCCACCAGTGGGAGCTGCAGGTTCTGGTGGACGTCGGTGGCCAGAGCCCGGAGGGGGGAGACGTAGATGACGCCGGGGCCTGATCGGGGTGCCTCGGGTGCCACATCCCCTTCCACCTGGGCCCGATAGGCGGCGTCGATCGCCACCAGGAACCCGGTCAGCGTCTTGCCGGTGCCGGTGGGAGAGGCCACCAGCACATCCACACCGGTGGCGATGCGAGGCCAGGCGGCACGCTGCGGCTCCGTCGGCCCGGCCGGGAAGCGGCGCCGGAACCAGCTGGCCACGGCCGGGTGGAAGCTGCGCAGGATCGAGTCCTCGGGCAGGTCGTCCAGCCCCGCCAGCGTGGCCGCCTCGGCCATCGAGAGCGGCTGATCCTTGCCGGGCGCGTCAAAGTCGAGCGGCAACGGCTCTGCATCGGCCGCGGAGGTACGGGCGGTAGTAACCACTTCAGCATTCAACCCTAGGGGTGTGCCACCGGTGCCGCGTCCACGTCCACCGGGTCCGCAGGCCGGCGGTGGTTGGGTCAGACGATCTCCTCGGACGGCACGGAGAAGTACCTCTGGTACTCGAGGGCGCGCTCGCGCATGGCCCGGGGATCGAGCCCGGTGTCGGCGAAGCGGTAGCGGCTGCCCGCCCCGCCGCCGTCCCCGGGGTGGCGTTCGAGGAACTCCCTCATGCGGGACTCGACCTCGGTGGTGAGCTCCCTGCCCAACCGGTCGTAGATGCCGCCGATGACGACGAACGGATCGGCCGTGAAGTCCTCGAACTGCACGTCGATGACCTGTCCGGCCGGGAGGGTCCCGTCGGTCCGGGCGGCCATCGACCGGTCCAGCCCCACGAAGACGTCGGCGGAGTACTGGACGGCC
Source organism: Acidimicrobiales bacterium (assembly GCA_035948045.1). Classification (GTDB taxonomy): domain Bacteria; phylum Actinomycetota; class Acidimicrobiia; order Acidimicrobiales; family RAAP-2; genus Bog-756. Next base: position 2,213 of record DASZJN010000223.1, read on the forward strand.
GCTGACGCCACCGAGCTGGTATCGCTGGCCATCCGGCGCAGGTGGGCGGCCAGGGCGTTGATCGAGGCGATGACCTGCAGGGGATCGCGGTGGGTCTGGATGACCACGGAATCCGGGTACTCGGCCATCAGCGCCGGGAGATGCCAGAGATGCGCCGGCGACTTGAGCAGCCATCGCTCGGCATCGTGCTCGGACTGCAGATGCTGCAGGAAGGCGCGGTGCCAGCGGTAGGCCGGAGCCATGTCCGCCTCGTGGAGCAGCCACCGGTTGTAGTGCGGGATCTCGTACTGGATCGAGAACGTCATGGAACGGAAGTCGCCGGCCGTGATGCGTACGCACTCCTGGGCCAGGCGGGCCCCCATCGGGTGGAAGGCGCTGAACCCGGGGATCAGGACGTCGGCCATCTCCAACGAGGCCTGCGACTCGGCGATCCGGGGGTCGGTCTCGTAGGTGGCGGTGGTGGGCGGAGGACAGGGATTGTCGACCTCCCAGGTCAGGGGGGCGCGGTAGGTGGGATCCAGCGCCAGGAGGTCGTAGAGGATGGTCGTGCCGGTGCGCGGCTGGCCGCAGATCACCACCGGTTGGGTGACGGTCCCTCGTGCCACCTCGGGGTGGGACCGCCTCCATCCCATGATGCCCAACCGGTTCGCCAGGAGGTTGACGATCTCGGTCTCGACGATGGTGGCACCGACCTCGTTGAGCTGGGCCGTGCTCCCGAGGTCGTCCAATACCCGATCGAGGCCCTCCTGCCAGGTGGGATCGCCCAGATCGTCACATGAGGCCTTCTCGAAGGCGGCGTCGAGGAGCAGCCGGCGATCGAATCGGCGAGCCGTCATGGTCGAGCTGCGCTCGAGACTCGGCCCGGGCCAACGTGCGTGGTCCGGACGAAGTGACAGCTCGGGTCGTCCGCCCGCGAAGTGGACCACACGTCCTCGACACCTGCACCCATCGTCCTCCCTTGCTCGAATCGCCCACCTGTGGACCCGGCCCCTATATTTCTACGGTACCCACCGGCCGGCCGGCCCCCGATGGATAGCACAGCCGAAGCTCCGGGCCATCTCCGGGCGCCACCCCGACGGAAGGATCGTTGTCCTTGTCGTACTTCCAAGCCATCGTGATCGGCCTGCTACAAGGGGTCAGTGAGCTCTTCCCGATCTCGAGCCTCGGCCACAGCGTGTTGGTTCCAGCCGTCTTCGGGTGGCACAACCTGGTCAACGACCAGTCGGCCGGTGAATCGTTCTACCTGGCATTCGTGGTCGGACTGCACGTCGCCACCGCCGTCGCCCTGCTGATCTACTTCCGGCGGGACTGGGTGCGCATCATCAGTGGCTTCGTCCGCACGTTCCGCACCCGCACCATCGAGACGGCCGACGAGCGCATGGCCTGGTTACTGGTCGTCGCCACCATTCCCGTCGGCCTCACCGGCTTCCTCTTCGAGCACAGCTTCCGCACCCTGTTCGCCAAACCGCAGCTGGCCGGGATCTTCCTGGCCATCAATGGGGCCATCCTGGCCGGGGCCGAGCTGCTCCGCCGACGCCGGACCACATCGGTGGCCCAACCGCAGCCGGCGCCAGGAGCCGCCGCACGCGTCGACCCGGCCGCCGGCACTGTCACGA
>DASZJN010000224.1:0-3289 GCA_035948045.1 Acidimicrobiales bacterium
GATCGCGACTACGCCCGCCATGGTCGGTCACCGAGGGTCGGCGCCGCGCGGTCACGGAGCGCCGGGCGGGTCGGTGTCGGGTGGATCCCCTGATCCGAACCGGTGGTCGGTGAAGTCATGACCCGATCCGCCCCCGGGGCCCGGCGCAGGTCCGGGATCGATGCCATCGACGGGGCCGGACCCGGACGGCGCGGAGGCAGCCGTCGACGACCCGGTCACGACCTTCGAGCTGCGGCGGTCGGCCCGTTCGAACTCCCGCTCGACATCGGCCCACACCAGGGGGTCGTTGTCGCCGAGCTCGGCATCGGAGGTCGAGGCCCGGGCCAGCACCACGGCGCCCACGGAGAGCAGGACCAACAACATGCTCAATTTCGAGACGAACCCGGCGATCTGCTGGTCGTTGAGCGGGCGCATGCCGATGGCGGCGTGGGACCGGGCAAACGTCGGATAGAGGGGGTGGACGGCGAAGATGTAGATGAAGGACAGGAAGGCCGGGACCACGGCCTGGATCACCAGGTAGCCGAAGCGAACGACGGGTTTCAGGCGGAGGATGCCGGGGATCCGGCCCAGCACGGGAATCCAGAGGACCAGGCCGGCCACGACGATGAGTGCGTCCAAGCCTGCCCGGGCCAGAGGCGAGGTGGCTTGGGCCCGGACCAGGGCCGGGGTCATCGATCCCACCACCAGGACGGTGACGGTGGCGACGGCCAGGGGCGGTCGTTGCAGACGGTTGAGGAGGGCGTCGAGGGCGGCGGGACGGGTGAGCCACTGGATGAGGTCGTAGGGGAGGCCGAGCAGAAGCATGGGAGCCACTGCCAGCAGCAGGATCAATCGCTGGGTGACCAGCGCGGTCAGCGACCAGTGGGCCGCGAGGTCGGCCACCGGCCAGGTCAGGGCCACCACCGAGGCACCGAAGGCCCCGGCGAAGAGGCCGATCTGGCGTCGGGTCCACGGGATGGGGCGCTCGACGGTGTGCGACAGGCGGCGGTGGCCGACGACCACCAGGACCGCAGCCAGGACCAGAATCGACCAGGTGACGAGATGAGGATCCCATGCGTAGGGGCTGGTCACCGCCCCCACGATCAGAAACTCGCCTTCAGGGTTCTAGATTGACCCCGGTGCAACGTCTCGATCGGCTTGAGCGGGTGACTGACCTGCTGTTGGTGCTCCTCGACACCCCGCATCCGCTGAGCCTGCGCGAGATCGCCGACCGGGTGCCGGGGTACCCGGACGCCCACGGCGCGCGGCGCCAGGCCTTCGAGCGCGACAAGCGGCTGCTGCGGGACGAGGGGGTGCCGGTGCTCGTCGTGCCCATCGGCGGCGAGGAGCAGCTGGGGTATCGGGTCGACCCCGACTCCTACTACCTTCCCGACCTCGGTCTGGAGCCGGAGGAGCAGGCTGCATTGAACTTGGCCGTCGCCGGAGTCCACCTGGGCGAGCCTATCGGCCAGGATGCCCTGTTGAAATTGGGCGCCAGCGGGGAGTCGACGAGCCGCGAAGCAGCAGCGCCGCTGGTGGATCTGCGGCTGATCGACGGACTGCCGGCCCTGGCCGTCCTGTTCGACGCCATCCGCCAGGGCGCCTCCGTCGAGTTCGACTACCGCGGGGAGCGGCGGCACGTGGACGGGGCCGGTCTGCGGTTCCGGACCGGCAATTGGTACCTCGTCGGGTTCGATCGCGACCGGGGCGAGGCCCGGACCTTCCGCGTCGACCGGATCGAGGGCGTGCCCGAGCTCGGCGAGCCGTCGTCGGCCCGGGTGCCGTCGGACTTCGACATCGACTCGACCTTCGGGCGCGACCCCTGGCAGTTCGGTGCCGGGGAGGAGATCGAGGTGGACGTGCTCATCGACGGTGCCGAGTCGGGACGGGTGGTGGCGGAGCTGGGCACCGGTGCGGTCGTGGAGCACCGGGACAACGGCGGGGTGGTGGTGCGGCTCCCGGTGACCGATGTGGACGCGCTCCTCCTCTGGGTCCTCGAACTGTTGGATCATGCCGTGGTGTTGGGCCCCGAGCCGGTGCGCGCCGCGGTCATCGAGCGCCTGGTGGCCAGTGGAGCCAGTCCGGCCAGCGGAGCCGGCGACAGGTCCAGGCCGTGACCGCCAGGGCCGACACCGCCGTCCGCCTCCGTCGTCTCCTGGCCATCCTGGCCTGGCTGGCCCAGGTCGGCGAGGCTCCGATCGACCAGGTCGCGGCCCGGTTCGAGCTCACTCCCGAGGCGCTGGTCACCGAGCTCGAGATGGCCGCCTGCTGCGGTGTTCCTCCGTACACGCCCGACCAGCTGATGGAGATCGTGGTCACCGACACCACGGTGTCCACACGGGTGGGCACGGCGTTGGCCCGGCCCCGCCGGCTGAGCCCGTCTGAGGGCTTCGCCCTGGCCACCTCGGCCCGGGCCCTGCTGGCCGTTTCCGGCAGCGACGAGAGCGGGGCCCTGTCCCGGGCCCTGGACAAGCTCGACCGGGCCTTGGGGGGCGAGGGGGTCGGGGTGGAGCTCGACGCACCGGAATGGTTGCCCCTGGTGCGTGATGCGGCCCTCTCCGGAACACGGCTGTCGATCTCCTATTACTCGGCATCCACCGATCGGGTCACCGAACGGGAGATCGCACCGGTCCGGGTCTTCGCCTCGCAGGGCCACTGGTACGTCGACGCCCGGTGCAGCACGGCCGGCGACCTGCGGCGCTTCCGGGTCGACCGCATCCGGGGGGCGGAGGCGATGCCGGCAAATTCCGGCGTCGCAGACGGCGCCGCCGGCCTGCCGTTGGCCCCTGGCGGGGATGGCGGAGTCAACGAGGACGGGCAGGGCGATGCCGGCTCCCACGGGTTCGACCCCTTTGTCCCGGGCCCGGACAGCCGGAGGGTGCGGATCTCCCTCGACCCGGCCATGGCCTGGTTGCTCGAGTCGGTTCCCTCGACCGGGCCACCGGCATCGGTGGACGGACGCGTCGAGCTCGAGCTCTTCGTGGGGGGAGACGCCTGGCTGGAGCGTCTGCTCCTTCGACTGGGCCCCGATGCCCGGGTGGTGGATCCCCCCGAGTGCCAATCCCTGGCCGCCGACGCGGCCTCGCGGATCCTGGCCCGCTATTTGGACTCCAAATGACATAAAAAGATATGGCATTGTCTGTAACATCATGAATCGGTACGATCTGGGCGGGAGGTCCCGGGTCGTGCTGAGAATCCATGTGGTCCGCGAGGGCGGGCACCACTACTACGTGAACGATCTTGTCCCCGGTAGAGCGGAGGGGACCCTGGTGGCGGGCGAGGAGCCGGGGAGGTGGTGGGGCGGCGGATC
>DASZJN010000225.1:0-4385 GCA_035948045.1 Acidimicrobiales bacterium
GTCGAACCGACCCTCGGCCACCGCCACCGCAGCCTTGCGCTGTGACTCGAACCCGAGCCAGTCGACGTCGTCGCGGGTGATCCCGTACTTCTGGGCGATCCGCTCGGCGGCGCCGAACTGATCCGGCATGTCCCACGGGAAGTCTTCGGGCCGCGACTTGCCCGGGCCGTTGAAGGCGTTGGCGCCGAGCCCGACGCGGCTCATGGCCTCGACGCCGCAGGCGATGCCGGTGTCGATGGCGTCGGCGCTGATGAGATTGGCCACGAAGTTGTTGGCCTGCTGGGCGGAGCCGCACTGACAGTCGACCGTGGTGGCCGCCACCTCATAGGGCAGACCCTGGCTCAGCCAGGCGGTGCGGGTCACGTTGGACGCCTGCTCCCCCGCCTGGGTCACGCAGCCGCCGACGATCTGCTCGACGTCGCTCGGATCAACGCCGGCCCGCTTGACCAGTTCGACCTGGGCGTTGCCCAGGAGCTCAGAGGCATGGAATCCTGCCATCCATCCGTTCCGCTTCCCGATCGGGGTGCGCACTGCTTCGACGATCACTGGTTGGGCCATGGTGGATCCTCTCCGAGATTCGGGCTGCTAGTCGGGACGACGGATGGGCACGGGTCGAGACGATTGTGCCGTGAGGCGACCGTGCGCCTGCCCCCGGCAGTATAGAACTCGTTCTACCGGACTCCATCAGAGGATCCGCAGGCCGGTCGACAGGCGGCGGCCGGTGCGTCAACGACCGGCAGCTTCCCAGTCGACCCCGACGCCTCTCACCGCCTCAGGGTGGTCGCCCATCCAACGACGTGCGAACGGGCACAGGGGGACGATGGTCAGGCCCTCGCGGACGGCCCGGTCGAGAGCAGCGAGTACCAGCCGGCCTCCGACACCCTGCCCGGCCAAATCCTCGGGAACCTCCGTATGGATCAGGACTAGCCGGTCGCCATGGGCGCGGTAGACGAGTTCGCCCACGTGGCCGCCGACCGCCAGCTCGAAGCGACCGTCGTCCCGGTTGTCCACCACTTCCTCCATGCACGCCACCTTCTCTGTCGTGGCCGGCGGCCACCTGCCCCACTTTGCGACCACCGGCGCCATCTCGCCGAATCGGAGCCCAGCGGTGCCCTCGACCCGGCAGCGCACCACAGTTGCGCCAATCGGCATCGACACCGTGCTTCCCCAGGCGGTCAACCGCCACCCCGCATCGGTCATTCCTCGGTCGATGGAGGTGCCGATCCTCGGCGCAGGCGAGGTACCTCCGGTGGCCATACCATGACGGAGATGTCGAACTCGGCCGAGGTGACGCGGGCCACGCACCGGGCGACCGGCCTCGAGCGGGCGGCAACGAACGCGGGGCTTTCGATCCTGCCGAGGGCCGCCGACTCCGGTGCAGCCGCCCGGTGAGCACCCTGCTGTTCGCCATCGGCATCGTCATCGTGCTTCTCACGGCGGCCAGCGTGCTGTTCACCATCGTCCTGCCACGCGAGCCCCGGGGATTCGAACGCCTGTCCTCAGGGGTGAACCGGGTCGTGCAGATCGCCTTCCACACCCTGGCCAGACTGGCCAAGAGCTACGAGGGGAAGGACGCGGTGCTGGCTCCAACGGCGCCGGTCGCCCTGGTGGGCCAGTTGCTGTTGTGGGCTGGTCTTTTCATCGTGGGCTACGCATTCATGCTCGAGCCGACCACGCACAACTGGACCTCCGCCCTGACCCAAGCGGCGGGATCGGTGTTCACCGTAGGCACCATCACCCTCCGTGGACCCGTCAACTCGGCGGTGGACATCGCCGCCGGTGCGACCTGGGTCGTGATCGTGGCGTTGCAGATCGCCTATCTGCCCGCCCTCTACGGGGCCTTCAACCGCCGCGAGAGCCTGGTGGCCATGCTGGAGAGCCGGGCCGGAATTCCTGCCTGGGGCCCCGAGGTCCTCGCCCGGCACCAGCTGGTCGGGATCACGGACACCCTGCCGGCCTTCTACGCACAATGGGAGGAGTGGTCGGCCGACCTGGCCGAGAGTCACACCACGTACCCGGTGATGCTGCTCTTCCGATCGCCCCAGGCGTGGTTCTCGTGGCTGATCGGACTCCTGGCCGTGCTGGACGGGGCCGCCATGCACCTGGCCCTGGCCCCGAGCACCGCCTCGTCCCAGGCCCGACTGTGCCTCCGTATGGGATTCACCGCGCTCAATCGGATGGCCAAAGTGCTGGGATGGGAGGTGGATCCCGATCCCAGTCCGGAGGGACCGATCTCCCTCACCTTCGAGGAGTTCGATCAGGCCGTGGAGATGCTGCAGCATGTCGGGTTCCAGATGGAGCGCACCGCAGAGGAAGCCTGGCCCGAGTTCCGGGGGTGGCGCGTCAACTACGAAACCTCTGCCTACCGCCTGGCCGATCGCTTGACTGCGCCTCCGGCGCCGTGGTCGGGGACCCGCCGCCACCTCCGCTCGGGGCCGGTCGCGCCTCGTCGGCCGCCCCAGCGAGCCCCCGGGCTGTTGGACGAGCACCGCCCGGAGGTCGTGCTGCCACCGACCGGTCACCGCCGGGGCGGCTCCCGTTCCGTGTAGGTCGGCGCTCGGTCCATAGTTCCTCTCCGCTGAGGGGCTCATACCCCCTGAGCTGGGACTACTCGAACCCCACCATGCGACGGCAGTAGCGTGGGGCCCCGAGAGCCGATGCCGCGGTGGTCTAGGTTGTTGGCTCCGGGGATGCGGGCAGAGATGGGGACGGGATGACCTCGTCCCGGGTCTCCGGGACTGCGGAACGGATGGGGGTGGGGCGTGTCGGACGAAGATCGGGGGCACCGTACCGGGTCCCACTCGGACGCCTGCGGGCCGTCAACGGTGGGATCGTCGGCCCGTCCCTTCGTCGTCCCTGCATCGGGAGCGAAGACGGCACCACTGGCCCTGCTCGTGGCCATGCTCGCCCTGCTCGGGTCGCTGACGGTTCCGACCCCGGCGGGCGCCACCGCCACCGGCGTCGCGGCCCCGAGTGCGGCACTGACCGTGACGCCGTCGACCAACCTGATCGACAACCAGACGGTGTCGGTCGTCATCACCGGCGCCAGCTCGGGAAGCATCTATGTGGCGGTGGAGTGCGACCCCATGGCGTTCACGCTTCTGGCCAAGGGCCAATCCCCGGCCGATGGGTGTGAGGCGCGCCACAATGCCGTCATCACGGTCGACACCGGCGGCACCGCCGCTGCCACGCTTCAGCCCCAAGCCGTCCTGACCACATCGCTTGGCTCCGCCGACTGCCGGCAGGTGCAGTGCTTCATCGCGGTGCAGTCGCTGTACTCCACCGGGGGTCCGTCGTTGCTGCTCGAGAACATCAGCTACGCCGCGTCGGCCTGCAGCGCGGCCGGATCGTGCACGACCCCGGATGACTCGTGGGATCCCTCCCTGGGTGCGCCGGTACTCGGGGCGGCCCGGAGTCAAGCGGCCACCGTGGCCATCGCTCGGCCGCGACAGAAACCCACACTTCGGGTCGACCGGTCCAGCCGATTGGCCATACCAGGCAGGCCCGCCACCGTCCCGCTGACGGCCGGGGCGGCCGGCGACCTGAACGGGTCCGGGTCGGTGACCGGGCCATACCTGTCCACCTTCGCGGCGCCGATGGTGCCGGCGACGCCGGTGACCGGCGAGGGCCTCCTGCGATTGGCGTTGTCCGCTCCCCACACGTCGTGGGGCGCAGCCCAGCCGAGCTCGACTGTGGTGGACGTCACCCTCACCGACGTCACCACCGCCACGACCGTGAGCACCTTGCAGTTCGTCCTCTACGCCGGGGCCCACCCCTTCACCTACGCGGTCTTCACCGGGCCGGTGACCACGGCGGACTCCTACCGGGCCACCGTGACGGCCGAGGGGCCCCACGCCGACGGCGGCCTGTCGTGGCCCTCGGGCTCGTCCCCTCCGAGCGCGAAGGTGGTCGACAGCCAACTGGAAGTGGTCGATCCGACCAATCCCCAATTCCTCGCCATGGCCTACGCGCCGGTCATGTACGGGCGATCGACGTCGGCGCTCCACGATGTCCCCTTGCTCACCGATGCCACGGCCACGCCCATGGGGGGCGGCTCGACCCGCCTGTCGTACACGGTGATCTGGAGCCACGAGGACGCGGGCACCGGTTTCGTGCCGTTCCTCGAATGGGGAACCTGGGGACGGATGACCGATATCGAAAACGCCATCTCGTTCACGGTGGCCGCTGACGGCTCGACGTCCGGCGCCAGCTACCTCTGGGGTGGCGAGCCGTCCACGGGCTTCCCCGACAGCCAGGGCGCCATCCAAGAGGTGGACGTGCCTTTCGCCGGGCAGTGGGACGGCCACCATCCGATCCTGCGCGATGCCACCGGCAACAACGACTTTTCGGATGCGGGCACGACCCCGTTCCGGTTCCAGCTGGCC
>DASZJN010000226.1:0-2986 GCA_035948045.1 Acidimicrobiales bacterium
CCTCTTCCGCCGACTGGAGGACCGGTCGGTGTGGGTCCGCTTCGGTTGGGGGCGGAGTGACAACTGGCTGCCGGTGGAGGATCCGCGTGCCGAGCGGGCACTGGATGTGGCCCGCCGGGACCGGCTCATGGGCAAGGATCTCTCGGCCGCCCTGGGGTTCAAGCCCCACTACCTGGTGGCTTCGATCTCCACCCCGCGGGACGGCCACTGCTACAAAACGGTCCGCGCCCTGCTGCCTCGGGGCTGAGCCCTCCGCGGTGGTCGCCTACAGTCGGCACCTGTGCCCGCCTCCTCCGCACCCGACCCGGGTCTGGCCCCTCTGCTCCCGGACTACGACGGTGCCTGTATCAGCAACGTCGTCCCCGCCCTGCTGGGCCGGTCACCGGGGCGCGGCACCGATCCGGACTGGTTGCCCACGGCGGCCCGTCATGCCACACAGATCGTCCTCCTGGTCGTGGACGGTCTGGGCTGGGACCAGCTGCGCGCCCGGTCCGCTCTGGCCCCGACCCTCTCCGCCGCCCAAGGGATCAACCGCGCCATCACCTCGGTGGCCCCCACCACCACCGCCTGTGCCCTGACGTCGATCACCACCGGCTGCCGCCCGTCCGAGCACGGGTTGCTCGGCTACCGTCTGGCCGTCGATGACGACATCCTCAACGCCCTGCGGTGGTCGATCGGCAGCGGGCGAGCCCGTGATGCCCGGCGAACGGTGCCGGCCCGCCAGTTCCAACCGTGCCCCTCGTTCCCGGGCGCATCCCGGCCGGTGCCGGTGGTGTCCAAGTCCGAATTCGGGGGGACGGGGTTCACGGCCGCGCACCTCGGCAACTCACCCTTGCACGGCTACCGGGTGATCTCGTCCCTGGCCGTCGAGGTCGGGCACCTGCTGCGCGGAGGCGAGCCCTTCGTCTACGCCTACTACGACGGCATCGACAGAGTGGCCCACGGCAGCGGTCTGGGCGAGCTCTACGACGCCGAGCTGAGGGCAGTCGACCGGATGGTGGCCGACCTGGTCACAGAGCTCCCGGCCGGAGCGGTCCTGGTGGTGACGGCCGACCACGGCCAGATCGACGTCGGTCCGCAGGTCGAGCTCCTCGGGCGCGACGTCATGGCCTCGGTACGGTTCATGTCGGGCGAGGGTCGCTTCCGCTGGCTCCACGCGCGGCCGGGCGCGGCCGACGACCTTCTCGAGGCGGTCGTCGAGCGCTACGGCGACTCGACGTGGGCATGGGGACGTGACCAGCTCATCGACGACGGAGTGTTCGGCGGGCCGTTACGGGACGGGGTCGTCTCCCGATTGGGAGATGTGGCGCTGATCCCCCACACCTCAATCGCCTTCGTCGACCCGGCCGACACCGGCGAAAACCGTCTGCGCAGCCGGCATGGGTCGTTGACACGAGACGAGATGCTGGTCCCGCTGGTGGCCCTCACAGGAGGTGGCAACATCTGATGGTGGATGGCGACGCGACGCACCCCGGTACCGGCGACGAGGGACCCCTCCAACCCGAGGTGGTGGACCGCCCCGGCGGGAGCGAGGGACCGGCCGCCCTCACGGTGGCCGTGGGCGCCGACCCGGCACAGGGCGCGGGCGAGCCGCGCCCGGCGGAAGAGTCGAATTCCGAGTCCATCGAACGGCCGGCCAAGCTGCTCCGCATCGGTTCGATGGTCAAACAGCTGCTGGAGGAGGTGCGCCAGGCGCCGCTGGACGAAGCCAGCCGGGCCCGGCTGCGAGAGATCTATGAGCAGTCCGTGCGGGAGCTGGCCGAAGGGCTCTCACCCGAGCTGGCGGCCGAATTGGACAGGGTCTCGATACCTTTCGACACCCCCACGCCCTCCGACTCCGAGCTCCGGGTGGCCCATGCCCAGCTCGTGGGGTGGCTGGAGGGCCTGTTCCACGGGATCCAGGCCACGCTGGTGGCCCAGCAGGTCGCGGCCCGCAGCCAGCTCGAAGAGATGCGCCAGCGCTCCTTGCCCGAGGGGTCCGGTCCGGACATCGGCCGACCCGGCACCTACCTGTGACCCCACCCCACATCCCTCTGCCTATCCCTCGTCGCCCGCCGGCTCCGATTCCGCTTCTCCCCACCCGGGCACTGTCCCGGCTCCGACTCCTCCCCGGATGGCCCGGACCGGTCAACGACGCCCGCGGACCGGTTCGGCCCGCGCTATCGTCGGAATGACACTGCTGTAACTCGTCCACATCCTGTGGACAACTCCAGCCGACCCAGACGAGGACATCGAGGAAGGCGCCCGGCCTTGGCCCCACCGTCATTCACCCACCTGCACACCCACACCGAGTTCTCCATGCTGGACGGAGCCGCCCGGGTCAAGGATCTGGTGCAGGCGGCGGTGGCCGATGGGCAGCCGGCCCTGGGCATCACCGACCACGGGAACATGTACGGCGTCCTCGACTTCTATGCCGCATGCCGAGAGGCGGGCATCAATCCGGTCATCGGCACCGAGGCCTACATGGCGGCGGAGTCGCGGCACGAGCGGCCGGTGCGACGGGGCAAGGTCGACGACACCGGCGGTGATGTGGCCGGGGGGGAGAAGCTCTACTACCACCTCACCCTGCTGGCCGAGACCACCGAGGGGTACCGGAACCTGCTCAAGCTGTCCTCTGCGGCGTACCTCGAGGGCTACTACTACAAGCCCCGACTGGACTGGGAGCTGCTCGAGCGCCACAGCACCGGGCTGATCGCCACCACCGGGTGCCTGGGCGGGGTGGTCCTTCAGGCGCTGCTGGCCGACGACCGCATCAAGGCCGAGGCCCTGGCCGCGCGGCTCCAGGACATCTTCGGCCGGGACAACCTGTTCGTGGAGCTGCAGGACCACGGCCTGCCCGAGCAGCACAAGACCAACCCGGCTCTGGTCGAGATCGCCCGGCGGATCGGGGCTCCTCTGCTGGCCACCAACGACAGCCACTACACCCATCGAGAGGACCACGTGGCCCACGACGCGCTGCTGTGCGTCCAGACCGGCGCCCTCATCG
>DASZJN010000227.1:0-1958 GCA_035948045.1 Acidimicrobiales bacterium
GGTGCGGATATTGAGTGCCGGTGCCCCGGGAATGTCCTCGCAGCGCAGCCTCAGGTCTGCGGCGGCCTTGTTGTTGTAGGCCAGCGCCGTGATCGTGCTCGGATGCACCCGCCGGTCGACGATCAGGTGACGAAGTCGCTCGGTGAGGACCCGGGTCTTGCCCGAGCCCGCCGGAGCGATGACCCGGGCGGCCCCGGTGCGGTGACCGACGGCGGCCAACTGGTCCGGCGCCAGCTCCGACGATGGTGGCGCGTGACCGGCCGGTTCGAGCCGACCCGCTTCGGCGTTCCATCGGTGGACGACGCCCATGGCTGGAGGGCTGGCAGAGCGGTCGGCTGAGGGGATCGCTGAGGAGAGTGAAGGCGGATGGGGCGGCCCCCCATCGATGAACAGTGGAGAGCCGTCGGCGAGCGTGACGTCGGCCGGACCACCTTCGACCACGCCGCCGTGGGCGAACTGGCGCGCCGCTTTTCGACCGTGCCACCAGACGGGCTCGCCGCCTCGGGCGTCGTAGTTGTTGGCCCAGACCAGGAACTGCAGGCGCTCACGGCTGAACTCGAAGTCCGGTCGGAGCTCGTAGACGGGGCGGTCGCATTGTTCCGGAGCCCGCAGGGCGGTGGGGTCGAGGTCGAGCACGACCACCACTGGTCGGCGGTCGATCCAGTACCGGTGGAGGTCCTCCACCGCAGGGCCCGGGTCGCTCAGCGAGGCCTCCCCGATCAGCACTCGAGGGCACGACGCCCAGGCTTCGGGCGGCTCCTGCCCGGTGAGCACCACCACGCCCCGGCCGAGCTGGCCCGCCGCTTCCGAAATCATGGTGCAGGGTAGCGATTGGATGTCTCGGTGGGCCTCCGTCGTGCTCTGGTCGGTCGTGATTCGACCTGCCCCCGAATCAGCCCGTCAGGATTGCGAAGGCTCAAGCACGAAGACGGGGATCTCTCGCGTCGTCTTCGTCTGGTAATCGGCGTAGTCCGGATAGGCGGCCACGGCCCGCTCCCACCATGCGGCCTTCTCATCGCCGGTGACGAGGCGCGCCGTCATATCGGTCTTGACCGGGCCGTCCTGAAGCTCGGTGTCGGGATTGGCGACCAGGTTGTAGTACCAGACCGGGTGGTCCGGCGCCCCACCCTTGGATGCCACCACGGCATAGCGTCCGTCATGCTCCACCCGCATGACGGGCGTCTTGTGGAGCTTGCCGGTCTTGACCCCCCGGTTGGTCACGATCACGACCGGCATGTCACGCAAGGTCGTGCCTTCGAGGCCGCCTGAACTTTCATACAGGTCGACCTGGTCTCTCACCCATTGTGAGGGGCTGGGCTCATATTCACCAGTGAGGGGCATGAGGCGATCGTACCGGGCGAGGGATCGCGTTGAGCCGGTCGATGGCCGGTCGATGGGCGTCATCAGGGGACGAGGTGGACGATGCCCGCTGAAGCCTCGGGCTACCCCGGCTACCCCGGCTACCGCTGGCTACCTCGGGCTACCCCGAGCGAGCCCGGCGAAACCCCTGGCCCCGGTGTTGGTCGAGGGAGGGAGCCGGCGGCGGCGATGGTCCAGGGGCCCCACCGAGCCGGATGGGGAAGCCGGGGAAGGGACCATTGGCGATCATGCCGGCGCGGTCGAGCACCGGCGCGGCCGGGACTCCGGCCGCCAGGAGACTCGACACGAGGTCGTCGCGGCGGCGCGACCCGATGGCGTCGGTGACGGCCCCGGCCAGCTCCTCGCTTCGTGCCAGGCGTTCGCCGAAGCTGAGGCCACCCAGGTCTGCGAGTCCCAGTTCGATGCACAGCGCCGACCAGAAGTGCTGCTCGTTGACCACGCCGAGCGCCACCTGCCGGCCGTCGGCGGTATCGAAGAGTCCGTAACCCGGCACGCCGCGGGATCCAGAGACAACGTCCCCGTCCCCGACCCAGGGCCCGGCGGTACCGGCACCGGCACCGGCACCAGGGTCCACGTCC
>DASZJN010000228.1:0-6310 GCA_035948045.1 Acidimicrobiales bacterium
ACATCAGGGTGTTGGCCGCCGACCTCGGCACCGCCCTGGGAGGAGGCGCCCATCTGCGCAACCTGAGGCGAACCCGGATCGGGTCGTTCTCGACCGAGGAGGCGCGGCTGGTCGACGAGCTGACCCCTGCGGTGGTGCTCACCCCGGCCCAGGCCCTCCGGGACCTCGACCAGGTGGTGGTGGGCGCCGAGGTGCAGCGGGACGTGGCCCGGGGTCTGGCGCTGGACCGGGTGCCACTGGGGGTGACCGGCGACGGCCCCTGGGGCCTCGTCGACCACGGGCATCGACTGCTGGCCGTCTACGAGGCCACCGAGACCGACCGCATCCGCCCCGCCGTGGTCATCGAGGTCGCCCGGTGACCACGGATCGTCCCTACGCCCGCCGGCCCTCACCGGCTGCCACAGGTGTCGGCAGTAATCTTCAACTGATGGACATCGTGACCGACCTGTCGAGCCTGGTCCCACCGCCCGGCGGGAGTGCGGTGACCATCGGGGCCTATGACGGCGTCCACCTCGGCCACCGGGCGCTGCTGGGCGAGTTGCGATCGCGGGCACGAGCCGACGGCCTCACCACGGTCGTCGTGACCTTCGACCGCCATCCGGCCACGGTGGTCCGTCCGGGGTCTGCCCCCCTTTTGCTCTGCGACCTCGACCAGAAGCTGGAGCTGCTGGATGCGGCCGGTGTCGACCGGACGGTGGTGGTCCCGTTCGACACCGAACGCGCCAATGAGACAGCCGAGGAGTTCGTCGAGACGATCCTGGTCGAAGGATTGGGGGCGCGCCTGGTCGTGGTGGGCGAGGACTTCCATTTCGGCCACGGTCGCAAGGGGAACGTGGCCCTGCTGCGGGACATGGGATCCACCTCGGGATTTGCCGTCGACGGCGTCTCCTTGCAGGCCGACGGTGGCGCCTCGGTCACTTCCGGCGAGCCCATCTCGTCCACCCGGGTGCGCAGCCTGGTGGCGGAGGGCAGGGTCGAGGAGGCGGCGGCCCTGCTCGGCCGACCGCACCAGGTCAGGGGCCCCGTGGTCCACGGGGATCACCGCGGCGGGGCCGAGCTGGGGTTTCCGACCGCCAATGTCGACGTCCCGGCCGAAATCTGCCTCCCGGCCACCGGGATCTACGCCGGACGCTATGAGCGGCCCGACGGATCGGTCTGGGAAGCGGCCATCTCGGTCGGCCGCCGCCCCACCTTCTACGGGAGGGACGGGGAGCTACTGGTGGAGGCGCACCTCCTCGACTTCACCGACCTGCTGTACGGCGAAGAGGCCCGGGTGTCCTTCGTGGCCCGCCTCCGCGACGAGCTGGCCTTCGACGACAAGGCGGCACTGATCGCCCAGATGGAGCGCGATGTGGCGGCCACCCGGACCAGGTTGGCTGCCTCCGGGTAGGCCGGACGGTCAGCCGGACCGGCCCCTGCCGGGCCGCGGATCAGATCGCAGGGGTGCTCCCCAGCAGCTCGGTGCGCAGGTCCCGCTTGAGGACCTTGCCGGCAGGGTTGCGGGGGAGCGGATCGGCCCGGAACCAGAAGCGTGAGGGAACATTGAACGCGGCCAGCCGCTCGCCCACGAAGCGGGAGAGTTCGTCGGCCCCCACGTCCTCCCCGGGCCGGAGCACGATGACGGCGCCGACCTCCTCGCCGAGCACGGCATGGGGGACGCCGATGACCGCGCAATCGGCCACCGCCGGGTGCTCGAAGAGGGCGGCCTCCACCTCGACGCAGTACACGTTCTCACCACCCCGGATGATCATGTCCTTGGCCCGGTCGACGATGTGGACGAAGCCCTCCTCGTCGATGCGGGCCACATCCCCGGTGTGGAGCCAGCCGCGGGTGAAGGACGCCGCCGTCTCCTCAGGCCGGTTCCAGTAGCCGCGCACCACGTTCGGGCCCTTGATCCACAGCTCACCGGTCCGTTCGGGGTCCATGGCCTGGTCGGGCGGCGGCTCAGCTCCCTCGAAGTCCTCGGGGACCACGGCCACGTCGCACACGGGTGCCGGGGGGCCCACGCTGTCGGGCTTGCGGACGTAGTCGTCCCCCGCGTTCATGGTGGTCATGGCCGAGGTCTCGGTCAGCCCGTACCCGTTGCCCGGGGCCCCGGCGGGAAAGTGCTCCGTGATGCGGCGGACCAGATCGGGGGGACAGGGGGCCCCACCATAGGAGATCGACCGTACCGACGAAGTGTCCCGCTTCTCGAAGTTCGGGGAGTCGATCACCTGCATGACCATGGCCGGGACCCCCCCGAAGATGGTGATGCGCTCCCGTTCGATCAACTCGAGCGCCCGGTCAGGGTCGAAGTGGTGCATCATCACCAGCTTCCCCCCGGCCGCGGTGTTGGTCACCAGCACGGCGTGGCACCCGGTGGCGTGGAACAGGGGCACCGACAGGAGATTGGCGTTTTGGGTGCCGCCCGCCTCGCCGGCCGCGCCGCGGCGCCGCAAGGTGCCGACGGTGGACACGAAGAAGAGGTTCATCAGGTTGGACACGCTGTTGCGGTGCGTCCCCACCGCCCCCTTGGGCCGGCCCGTGGTCCCCGAGGTGTAGAAGATGGTGGCGTCGTCGTCGGGCTCGATGGACACCTCGGGCAGCGTCACCTCCTCGGGCACGTCGCTGGTCAGCTCGGCGAACGGGATGACGGCCAGCGGCCCCGAGGCGACCCTGTCCACCCGGGATCCCTGGGCGGCGCGCCGGCCACCGCCGGGGTCGGGCTCCTCACAGCACACGATCATGGAGCGCAGTTGGGGGACCTCGGCCAGGTGGGGGAGGATGCGGGCCTGGCGCTCCTCGTCGACGAACACCACCGAGCTCCCCGAGTCGCTCAGCCCGTAGGCCAGCTCGGCTCCGGTCCACCAGGCGTTGAGGGGAACGACCACCGCCCCGACGGCGATCGAGGCCCAGAAGGCCATCACCCACTCGGGAAGGTTTCGCATGGCGATGGCTACCCGGTCCCCCTTCTCGATACCGAACCGCTCGACGAGGGCGCGACCGAGGCCGGCGACGATTCGGAAGTGCTCGGCGAAGGTCACCCTCTCGTCCTCGTAGACGAGGAAGTCGTTGTCTCCATGTGTGGACGACAGTTCGAGGATGGACCGGAGGGTGGCGGGCGCGAGCTTCCAGGTGCGGGTGGGGATCCCTCTGATGGTCAGGTCCTCCATCTCGAAGCCCTGACCCGGTGCGGTCAGCGTGGCCGTCGCTTCGGCCAAGGTGGGGATCGGCGCCCCGGCCGATCTGTCAGGCTGCTCGGCCGAATCGGCCATGGCTGCTCCTCTCAGGTGGGCTCCCGGAACACCGTGGCGCGGTAGTAGGCCAACTCGGCCACGCTCTCGCGGATGTCGTCCATGGCGCGGTGGCCGCCGGCCTTGGTCGGGGCGCCCTCCATGGCCTTGGGGTACCAACGCCTGGTGAGCTCCTTGACGGTCGAGACATCGACGGACCGGTAGTGGAGGTACTCCTCGATCTCAGGGACCTGGGCCGCCAGGAACCGGCGGTCGGTACCGATGGAATTGCCGGCCAGCGGCACGGTGCGGGGCTTGGGGACATGGGAGCGGATGAACTCCATGGTGGCCGCACCGGCCTGGTCGAGGGAGATCGTCGAGGCTTCGATACCGGCCAGGAGGCCGCTCTTGGTGTGCATGGCCTTCACGAATTCGTCCATGGCGGCCAGCTGCTCGGGCGTGGCCGAGATCACCAGGTCGGGGCCCTCGGCCACGATGGTCAGGTCGTCGTCGGTGATCAGGGTGGCCATTTCCACGATGA
Organism: Acidimicrobiales bacterium; assembly: GCA_035948045.1. Lineage (GTDB taxonomy): Bacteria > Actinomycetota > Acidimicrobiia > Acidimicrobiales > RAAP-2 > Bog-756. Next base: position 3,754 of record DASZJN010000228.1, read on the forward strand.
CATGGCGGGTGATGTCGAGCCCGGTCATTTCGAGGTCCATCCACACCAGCACGCGATGACGCTAGCGGGTCGAGGCGCCTCGTCCAAGATGACGGGTCGCAGGTGGTGCCCGATCTGCCGGGTGCGCCCCGAGCGATCGTTACCGCGCCCCGGGCCCGGACGGGGTTTCAACGGGGCCTGCCGCGGGACGATAGCGTCAGGAAAGGGAGAAGTGGAGGAGTCCGGTGGCCCCCGGATCACGCAGCGGCGCCGATGCGGTGGTAGACGAGCGGTTGGGTCGCGCCCCGGCCCCGGCCGTCGCACCAGTGGTGCCCGTGGTTCGGCTCGACTCTGGTCTTCGCCTCCCCGGGTACGCCCGAATGGGTGATGCCGGTGCCGATCTGGTGGCCCGGATCGATGCCACGCTCGGGCCCAGGGGTGGGAGGGCCATGATCCCGACCGGCATCGCCCTGGCCATCCCGGAGGGCTTTGCCGGCTTCGTCCAGCCGAGGAGCGGCCTGGCCCTGCGCCACGGGGTGACGTGTCTGAACACCCCCGGGCTCATCGATTCGGGGTACCGCGACGAGCTGGCGGTCCTGCTGGTGAACACCGATCCCGAGGCCCCGTACGAGGTCCACCGGGGCGACCGGATCGCCCAACTGGTGATCCAAAGGGTCGAAACGGCGGAGTTCATCGAAGTCGATGAGCTGTCCGGGAGCGAGCGGGGCCTCGGCGGCTTCGGGTCGACGGGCCGGTAGCGAGTGGAACGCCTGGAGGGGTTGGACGGTGCCTTCCTGTCCTTGGAGTCACCCACCACCCATCTGCAGATCCTGGGGGCATTGATCTTCGATCCCGCCGGGGTCGAGGGAGGGGTCGACTTCTGGCGAATCCGGGACATGGTGGTCGACCGGGTCGACCGGGTCCCGCCGTTCCGGAAGCGGATGGTAGAGGTTCCCTTTGGCCTGCAGCACCCGTCGATGGTCGACGACCCTGACTTCGACATCGACTACCACATGCGACGGGTCAGCCTCCCTGATCCGGGCGGGCTCGAGGAGTTGGCGGCACTGGCCGCCGACCTGGCTTCCCGTCCGCTGGATCGGCGCCGTCCCCTGTGGGAGTTCCATGTCGTCGAGGGACTCGAGCACGGTCACCTGGCGCTGATACCCAAGGTGCACCACTCGATCATCGACGGCGTGTCTGGTGCCGAGGTGATGGCTGCGTTCTTCGACCTCTCCCCCGAACCGGCTCCCCACCGCCTGTTCGCCCAGCGCACCTCGGCCTCGGGCCGCGCCCCGAACCGGCCGGCTGGCGCGGAACGGCGGTCGGAAACCGCCCCGACCGGGGGTTCGGAGCCGGGTCACCGGTCGTGGGCACCCGAGCCACTACCGGGGGAGCTCGAGCAGTGGCGCGCGGTCGTGGGCTCGTTGCCCGGCCACGCCGACGCCCTCATCCGGACGGTGTCCAAGACGCTGCAGACCGCTCGGAGCCTCAGCGGCCGAAACCGTGACGTCAAGGGCAGCCTGCCGCCTTCGCCCTTCGAGGCTCCCCGCACGTCGATCAATCGGGCCATCTCGCCTCATCGCCGGGTGGCCCTCGCCCAGCTCCCGCTGAGCGACGTGCGGCGGATACGAGAGGTGCTCGGGGGCACCGCCAATGACGTCGTCCTCGCCGCCACCTCGGGTGCCATGCGCACGTTCTTCGCCGAACGCGGAGAGGAGCTCGACAGTTCGCTGGTCGCCATGGTGCCGGTATCCGTACGAGCCCCGTCGGAACGGGATGCACTGGGCAATCGGGTGTCGGCCATCCTCGTCTCGTTGGCCAGCGGCGTGGAGGATGCCGCAGCACGACTGCGGCACATTCGCGACGGGATGCAGTCGGCCAAGGAGCAGAGCCGGTCGATCGGATCGGAAGTGTTTGCCGGGTGGGCCCAGATCGTCTTCCCGGCGCTGGCGACCCGGTTGTCGCGCCTGGTGACCAACCTGCGATTGTTCGATCATCTGACACCCATGTTCAACCTGATCGTGTCCAACGTCCCGGGACCGGACTTCCCGCTGTACCTTGCCGGCGCTCGGATGGTGGCCATGTATCCGTTGGGCCCGATCGTGGAAGGGGTCGGTGTCAATGTCACCGTGTTCTCCTATCTGGACACCATGTACGTGGGAGTCCAGGCCTGTTGGGACCTGGCGCCGGACATCGACACCATCGCCCGAGGCATGGAGGACTCGCTCGAGGAGCTGGTCCGAGAGGCTGACCGCCGGGACCGGCCGGTACCGTGGTGGCACGCCGAGCTCCCGGCGTGACAGCTGTCGCATGCGCCTGGACCGCGAGTGGACGGTGGCCGGAAGGCCTCCATGGGCCGGTCGTCGCCAGAGGAGTGCGGCCGGTCAACTGCTAGGGTGTGTGCCTTACGCGGACGTGGCTCAGTTGGTAGAGCATCACCTTGCCAAGGTGAGGGTCGCGGGTTCGAATCCCGTCGTCCGCTCCAAAAGTGGTGGACCCCAGGAACTACACCACTCGGCGGGACATCAACCTGGCGTCTTGGGTGGCACGCAGGCTGGCAGCCCGTCTTGGACGGCGG
>DASZJN010000229.1:0-2809 GCA_035948045.1 Acidimicrobiales bacterium
ACGGCCAATGCCTTCGCCGATGCGGGACTCCTGATCGAGCGGATTGTCGAACCTCAGCCGTCGGCCGAGGCCCTGGAGCGATTCCCCGTCGAGCTCGGACCTCTGGTCGGGACCCCTTCGTTCATCGTGTACCGCCTCCGGCTGTCTGCGTAGCCGTGCTCGCGGATCGTTCCGCGCCGCGGCACGGGGTGCACCCATCGGACCGGCGGTGCGGTCGCCATTCCGGATGGCCGGTCGGGCTCAACCCGCGGCGAACGTAGTCAGCGACAGGGTGTTGCCGTCCGGATCGGTGAACCACGCCACCTGATCACCTCCCGGCGTCGTCCAGATCCCCCGCTCGTCCTGCCCCATCCCCTCGTAGTGGGTGAAGGTGACACCTCGGGCCGAGAGGGCGTCGATCACCGTCCCGACGTCCGGCACCTGCCAGCCGGCGATGGTGAAGGGCTGGACACGGAGGTCGTCTACCTGGGTGAGGCGCAGCATCGTCCCCATGGCGTCCACCACCACCGCGTACGGATTCTCCTCGGCCACAGCAAGCCCCAAGGTGGACCCGTAGAAGGTCCGGGCCTGGGCCAGGTCGCGCACCGGGATGAACGCCATCAGCGGTGCCTCGTGCAACATGTCAGCGTGCCCGACCGTGGAGCTGGTCCGCGTAATCTGCCGCACCAGTGGCGAATCGGTTGATCGTCCGGGCGAGTACGGCCGTCATCAGGTGCCCGGTGCCCGGGATCTTCGTGTCGAAGGTCGCCGACCAATGGATCAACGTTCCCGATCCATCAGGGGTGCACGTCACGTCGGCCCGGTAGTTGCGCACGGGGAATCCCTTCAGCATCGTGTAGCCGAGGTGGTTGGGCGGCTCCCATGCCACCACCTCCTCCTGTGAGCCGACTCCGAACCGGGTGAACCGTCGGATGGCACCGAGGCCGTCGGGTGCCGGCTCGCCGCTCCGGAGGAGGTCGCTACGGTCGAGAAACGACCATTCCTTCCAACGGCTGGCCTCGCCGATCAACGGCCACACCACCTCGACCGGCGCCGAGGACCGGGCCGTGGCCTCGATCGGCCAAAGCCCGGCGGGAGGTGAACCGGACCAGGAAGTCGGTCCGCTCATCCCTCGAGGTGGGTCTTCAGTGCAACGAGTGCCTGTTGGTAGATCGTCGCCATGAGGTCGGCCATCTCGTCCGGCTTCGCCTCGACGTCCCACGTCACGCGGCTCGTATCGCCGATCGGGGAGACCGTGATCACCGCCTGGTGGCTCTCGACCGGGGCGCCGTCGACGATCGCATAGGTCAGGGCACGCCCCCCGTCATCCTTCGACACCAGGCGCTCGGTGATGGTCATCCCCATGGTCTCGAGGACCCGGTCCTCGCCGACCACCTTGCACGAGTCCATCCCGGGCATCCATCCGCCGATGCCGCCGAAGTCACCCACTACGACCCACACCTCGTCCGGCGATCCCTTGATGTCGATCGCAGCCTGTCCCGTTGCCATGGTTCTCCTTTGTGATCTCTGGTGGCCCCACCGACCCCCGAGCGGGGTGTCGGGGGCCCGGTGTCGGTCCGATGGTAGGCCGTGGCGACGGCGGTTCGCCGCGCCGGGTCGCCCGCCGAGGCCGGGAGCCAAAGGGAACGGCTGCGGTCCGGGGTGGTGGCGCCCTCCGTGGCAGCCCCGTAGGGTCCGGGAGGATGACCGCCACCCCCTCCGACGCTGAACCGTCGGCTGCCCTCTTTGTCCTCGACGGCGACCAGGCCGTTCCCACCGAGTGGGCTCGAGGCCCGTGGTCCCCGAGCGCACTGCACGGGGGACCGGTGGCCGCGTTGGTCGCCCGTGCCGTCGAACGTCACGCCGCTTCTGACGACCTGCAGCTGGCCCGCATCACGCTCGAGCTCATCCGCCCGGTCCCCGTGGTGCCGCTCACGGTGCGGAGCACTGTGGTCAGGCCCGGACGCAAGGTGCAGCTCCTCGACACCGTCGTCGAAGCCGACGGCGTCGACGTGGCGTGGTCGAGAGCGCTGCGCATCCGGGTGGCCTCCGGGCCCACGCTGGAGCCCACCGTTCCCGAGGACGACGCACCTCGACCACCCGAGCTCGGCCACAGCTCAGCCTCGATGGTCGACAGCTATCGCGCCTTCCACAACGAGGGGGTGGAGATGCGCTACGTGTCAGGTTCGTTAGAGCAGCCGGGACCCGCCACGGTGTGGTTTCGCCTGCGGTGCCCGGTTGTCCTGGGTGAAGTGCCCACCCCGTGGCAACGGGCCGCGGCAGCCTCCGACTTCGGCAACGGTGTGGGGGCGGAGCTCCCCTTCGGGTCGAGTCGGTTCATCAACCCCGATCTCACCATCTCGATCCACCGGCCTCCGGAAGGGGAGTGGGTGTGCCTCGACGCCCGCACCCGGTTCGGCACCCCGGGGATCGGTGCCGCCGAGTCCGAGCTGTGGGACGTCCAGGGACGCATCGGCCGCGCCGTGCAGAGCCTGTTGGTGGAGGTCGAGCCGTGAGTGGGCCTGCGGGCCAAGACCGCTTCACCCCGAGCGTGGCTGCGCTGCTTCTGGCCCGGGCGGACGACGACCATCCGGGCCTTCGCTTCGAGGAGGAGCGGTGGAGCTGGCGCCAGGTCATCTCGGCCAGTGCCAGTCGCGCCTCGTGGGTACGATCGCTGGCCGACCACCGCCCCCTCCACATCGGTGTGCTGCTCGGCAACCTGCCCGAGTACGTCTTCTGGCTGGGGGCCGCCGCCCTGACCGGCTCCGTGGTCGTGGGCATCAACGCCACCCGCCGGGGCGAGGCCCTGGCCGGCGACATCCTCCGCACC
>DASZJN010000230.1:0-4445 GCA_035948045.1 Acidimicrobiales bacterium
GAGGCCACGGCCCTCACCACCAGGCGCCGGTTGATCAGCCCACCCCGGTACAGCGGCCGGCCGAAGGCGGCGATGGACGCCTTGGCGATGACCGTCTTGTCCAGGTCGAAGAAGGCGGCCCTCATGCCCTCAGTGTCCCACCAACAGCTGTTGCACCTTGTCCTCGGCATCGGCGGTGACCAGCACCAGGACCTCGTCGCCGACCGCCAGCCGGGTATCGCCCCGGGGCACGATCAGACGGTCGCTCCGCACCACGGCCACCACTGTGGCCTCCCGGGGCACCCCGAGCTCGACCAGGGCGACGCCGGCCGCCGGCGAGTCCTCGGCCAGGGTGACCTCCACCAGGTGGGCATTTCCCCCCTCGAACCGGAGCAGGCGGACCAGGCTGCCCACCGACACCGCCTCCTCGACCAGGGCGGTCATCAGTTGCGGGGTGGAGACCGACACGTCCACGCCCCAGGTCTCGGTGAACAACCACTGGTTCTTGGGGTGATTGACCCGGGCCACCACCCGGGGAACGGCGAACTCCTGCTTGGCCAGCAGTGACACCACCAGGTTGTCCTCGTCGTCGCCGGTGGCCGCCACCACCACGTCGACGGTCGAGAGCCCGGCGGCATCGAGTGAGGCCACCTCACAGGCATCGGCCACCACCCAGGTGATGTCCAGGTCGCCGCGGATGCGGGCCACCAGGTCGGGGTCCCGCTCGATGACCAGGACGTCGTGACCCCCGGCGTGGAGGTCCGAGGCGATGGCCGTCCCCACGCTGCCCGCCCCGGCGATGGCCACCTTCACGACCGGCTCCCGGTGGCGGGGTCGCCGACGACTCCGGGCGCGACCCCGCCGTCGGCCGGGCGGGACGGGTGACCGTCGGGCGACCCGAGGGGTCCCGGGACGCCGGCCTTCCCCCGGAGGCGGGAGTTCAGCCGGTCGAGGGCGGTGTCGGTGACCATGAGATGGAGGACGTCCCCGTCCTGGCCGACCAGGTCCCGGAAGTCGAGGCGGGCCGCCCCGGCCCGGGTGACGGCGACGACGGTGACCTCACCCGGGACCGACAGGTCGACGAGCCGCTTTCCCGCCCATCGCTCGGGCAGCTCGCGCTCCACCAGCGAGAGCGTGCCGGTGGGATCCGACCAGTCGGACTCCACGTCGCCGCCGATGAGCCGGCGGCGCACCTGGTCGATGGTCCACGACACCGTGGCCACCGTCGGAATGCCCAGGCGGAGGTAGATCTGGGCCCGCCGCGGATCGTAGATGCGGGCCACCACGTTGGGGATCTGGTAGGTCTCCCGGGCGATGCGGGCGGTCAGGATGTTGGAATTGTCGCCGCTGGTCACGGCGGCCAGGGCGGTCGCCTCGGCGGCGCGGGCCCGGTCGAGGTCGTCGCGATCGAAGCCCGAGCCGACCACGGTGGTCCCCGGCCACGCCTCCGGGAGCCTGCGGAAGGCCTTGGCGTTGCGGTCGATGATGGCGACCGAGTGTCCCTGCTCCACGAGCCCGATCCCGAGGCCCGACCCCACCCGACCGCAGCCCACGATGACGATGTGCACCCGACCATGCAACACGTATCGCGGGTCCAAGACAACTCAGGCCTGCCCCGCCCGGCCCGGCGCCTGATGGAGCCCCCGAGGCATCCGGGCCCTCCCGGAGCAGGTTCGGCGCAGGTGATTTACTGAGGGGGTGGACCCATCGGTGACCGGAGGCGTGGATCCGGTCGAGCCGATGGCCGGGACCGGCGTGGCCGTCTCGCCCACCGCCCCGGTTCCGGCCAAGCGCCTGGCGCCGACGATCACCCCGTCCGGCGCGGTGGACCTGCCCGAGACGCTGCGCTATCGACTGAAGAACAAGCTGCTGGGCCCCCCGATCTCCTCCGACCGCCAGGCCTCGGAGCGGTTGGGCAAGCCGACCGCCCTGGCCGTGCTGTCGTCCGATGTGATCTCGTCCTCGGCCTACGCCACCGAGCAGATGCTCATCCCCCTGGTCATCGCCGTGGGTGTGGCGGCCTACTCCCTGGTCATCCCCGTCAGCATCGCCGTGATCTTCGTCCTGTTGTTCGTGACCCTCTCCTACCTCGAGGTGGTGCGGGTGTACACCAAGGCCGGCGGCGCCTACGTGGTGGCCCGCGAGAATTTCGGCCTGACCGTGGCCCAGGTCGCCGCCATGTCCCTGCTCATCGACTACACCCTGACGGTGGCGGTGTCGGTGGCCGCCGGGGTGGCCGCCATCACGTCGGTGTACCCCGGCCTCACCCCCGACACCACCTGGATCGCCATCGCCCTGGTCATCCTCATCGCCTACGGAAACCTGCGGGGCATCCGCGAGGCCGGGCGGACCTTCGCCGTCCCGACCTACTTCTTCATCGCCAACATGGTGATCCTGATGGCGGTGGGGGCCTACCGGGCCATCGCCGGCACGCTCCACGCCCATCCGATCCACGGGGTGGTCGGATCGGTGCCCATCGGCAAGCCCGCCAGCGGCCTGCTGTACGGGGCCGGCGCGTTCATCGTCCTCAAGGCGTTCGCCTCGGGGGGTTCGGCGCTCACCGGCACCGAGGCCATCTCCAACGGGGTGAGCATCTTCCGGCGGCCCGAGTCCCGCAACGCGCGGATCACCATGATCCTCATGGCGGTCATCCTCGGCTCGCTGGTGGCCGGGGTCTCGGCCCTGGCCGCCGTCACCCACCCGGTGCCCTACGAGCTGGGCACCCCGACGGTCATCTCCCAGATCGCCAAGTTCGTCTACGGCGGCAGCGGCGTGGGCAACGTCTTCTATTGGCTGCTCCAGGTCGGGACGACCCTCATCCTCATCCTGGCCGCCAACACCAGCTTCACCGGATTCCCGTTCCTGGCCAGCTTCGCCGCCGAGGACTCCTACCTGCCCCGCCAGCTGACCCGGCGCGGGCACCGGCTGGTGTTCTCGACCGGCATCATCGTCCTGACCGTGGTGGCCATCCTGATCCTGCTGGTCACCCGGGCCAAGGTGGACAAGCTCATCCCGCTCTACGCCATCGGGGTGTTCACCGGCTTCACCATGGCCGGCGCCGGCATGGCCAAGTACCACCTGACCCACAAGGAGGACCACTGGCGGCGGCGGCTGGCGATCAACGGTACGGCCTCGGTGCTCTCCTTCATCGTCCTGGTCATCATCGCCGTGGCCAAGTTCACCGAAGGCGCCTGGGTCATCCTGGTCATCCTCCCGCTCGGGGTGCTGATCCTCCTGCGCCTCCACCACCAGTACGTGGACGAGGAGCACCAACTGGAAGAGGGCGCGTCGGAGGCGGCGGAGGCGCCGGTGCTCAACCGCCACGTGGTGGTGGTGCTGGTGGACCGGCTGGACATGGCCACGGCCCGCGCCCTCCAGTACGGGCGCACCCTGCATCCGGACGAGCTCCGGGCCGTCCATTTCACGCTCGACAACCGGGTGTCATCCGAGCTCGAAGCGGAGTGGAGCCGACTCGGCCTCACCCGGCTCCCGCTCGACGTCGAAGCGTGTGAGGACCGGAGGCTCACCCGGGCCGCCCTCGAGCTGGCGGCCGAGACGGTGGCCGACGGACAGACCGAGCTGACCATCCTGTTGCCCCGACGCGGCTTCACCGCCGGTTGGCACCGGGTCCTCCACGACGCCACCGCCGATCAGATCGCCGCCGCCGTCGGCCAGCTGGCCCACGTCAACGCCACCGTGGTGCCCTACCAGCTCACCGGCGGGTGGCTGTCGCGCCGCCGCGAGTGGCGTCGGACGCCGCCCGCCGGCCCCATGGCCCCCGGCCGGGCGTCCCGGGCCGCCGAGCGGTCCGCGGCCCGCACGGCCACCCGGGAGGCACCGAGGACCACCTTCGACCGGGCCGCGTTCGGTGAGCAGGGGCGGGGGACCACGCCCATCGGCCAGGCCGAGTGGCGGCACCGGGTCCGCGTGGCGGGCCGGGTCAAGTCGGTGCGGGTGCAACCCCGGGCCGGCACCTCCAATCTCGAGTGCGTGCTGGCCGACGAGACCGGCCGGATCCTGCTGGTGTTCCAGGGCCGTCGCCGCATCCCGGGGGTCCAGCCCGGGGCCCGCCTGGTGGTGGAGGGGATGGTGGGCGACTGGGCCCGCCGCCAGGCCATCCTCAACCCCGACTACGAGCTGATCGCCGGTCCGGAGGCCGGTGTCGAGCCGACCTGAGCGGCCCGCCATTCGCCGCCGGGTCGGGGCTTGCCATGGGCTGCTGCCGTGCCTTCCTTGCTGAAGGCACCCATTTGTCGGTATCTTCTGCCCCCGTTGCCGGATTCGGCGTGCCCTGAGCGCGGCCCGGCGTACGGCCACGCGGCCGTGGCTTCTGCAAGGGACGACGTCCCCCGACGTTTGCGGTCGGTCGCGATAGCAGGAGCCCGCAAGCATTCGAACCTAACCACGCAGTACACCGAAGGGAGCCGTACCGATGACCCACCTCCTGGCTGAAGGGGGTTACCAGA
>DASZJN010000231.1:0-1663 GCA_035948045.1 Acidimicrobiales bacterium
TTGGGGACCTGTGGTGCAGTTTGGAGTGCACGCCGGCCTGTCAAGCCGGAGGTCGCGGGTTCAAATCCCGTCAGGTCCGCCACCTCGGTTCGCCGAGGCGAGGTCGGGTAGCTCAGTTGGTAGAGCGCGCGCCTGAAAAGCGTGAGGTCACCGGATCGACGCCGGTCCCGACCACGGGAGGGAACGAGAGGATCGGGACGCCGTTCAGGCCGGGGTGGGGTCGAACGCCTCGGCCAGTCCCTCCACCAGCCACCGGTTGTCGGCGGAGAGCTCGTGGCGGAGCGGGATCCGGCGGCTGAGACCCTCGACCATCTCCACCGCAGAACCTTCGAGGCGCGGGACCTCGGCGTCGCCCGGCCCTGGTTGGCGAGCGACGACCGTCTCGCCGGCGTCGACGACAAACCGGACGGACGGGTGCTCGGCGCGGACGGCCAGGGCACCCGAACGGGTGACGCCGACGGCAGCCTGCAGGGCGGGGCCCAGGACGGCCGCATACAGGAGACTGGCCGTCACCTCATCGTCCTGCTCCACCGGCGTCAGCCCCAGAGGCAGGACGATGTCCCGCTCGTGGACCCAGCAATCCCACAGGGCGTGGAGAGCCACGGCGCGCAGGGCGATGTGGCCGGGCGGGGCTTCGGCCAGGAGCGACCACGACCCGTCATCGACGTCGTCTAGGGCATCGGCGAGATCGTCGACGCTGGCGATGAAGTCATCGAGGACCGCATCGGACGCCAGGTCGTGCATGGGTTGGACCATCAGCCGAGGGGTGGACACCGGGTCGAACCCCACCAACAGACGGGTCGGGTTGCCGGCCCGCGCCGATCGCACGGACAGCGCCCAGAATCGATTGACGCCGACGAGATGCGCGACCACATCGTGCACCGACCATCCCGAGCAGCGACTGGCAACCGTCCACTGCTCGAGCTCGAGGGCACCGAGGATGTCGGCCAAGCGGCGACGCTGACGCAGGAGGGGCACGGATGGATCAGGGAATGGCACCTCGACACTCAGGGCCGGCCGGCCGTCATAGCGGGGTGAGAGCTGCATGGACGGATGGTAGTTCTGGGGACCGGCTCGACGGTGTCCCGACCACGGCGCTGTCAGAGTCACCGGGTTGCCCACGCCCTCCGGATCCTTTGACACCTGAACCCCTTGACACTGGGTGTATTGCGATATATCGTAACCGTACGAGAGCGATCAAGATAGACGCTCCTGGGGTCCGCCACCCGGGTGGACCACACAGAACGATGGAGGTGCGTGATGCACGGACACAGGAGATTCGACAGAGAGACAGAGGGTGAACCCCAGTTCGGGCCGGGGTTCTCCCCAGCCGGACATCCCTATGACCGCCTCGGCGATCTGGCCCGCAGTCGGGCCGGAGGACGGGGGCGGGGGCGAGGACGCCCCGACGGGTTCGGGCCGGGGTTCGGGCGCCACAGTGAATTCGGGCCGGGTTTCGGCGGGCCGATGTTCGGTCGGCGGGCCAAGGTGGGACGGGGCGACGTGCGGGCGGCCGTCATCGCCCTCCTCGCCGAGGAGCCGATGCACGGCTACCAGATCATCACCGAGCTCACCGAGCGCAGCGGGGGGGTGTGGCGGCCGAGCCCGGGCTCGGTCTACCCCACCCTCCAGGCCATGGAGGATCAGGGGCTGGTGACGGCGA
>DASZJN010000232.1:0-4138 GCA_035948045.1 Acidimicrobiales bacterium
ACGTCACCGCCACCGACGGTGGGGTTCGGGCCGGGGTGCTGGCCACCTTGGTGGACGTGGCGGGCGGAGCCGTGGCGGCCCGGGTGTTGCGGCCGGACTGGATGGCCACCGCCGACCTCACGCTGGAGGTGGTGGGACCGGCCACCGGACCCTTGGTCGAAGCCCGGGCAACGGTGGTGCGGAGGGGCAGGACCACGTTGGTCATCGAGGCCGGCGTCTTCAATGTGCTCCACGAAGGATCGGAGGTGAGCGTCGGTGTCGACGGTCACCGGCCCGTGGCCTGGGCCACCATGACGTTTGCCGTCCTTCCGGGACAGAGCCCGACCTCGAACCTCGATGTGCCCCGGGAGCTGCCCGATCGCTGGGCCTTCGCGGGCGAAGGGCTCGACCGCCCCGTGGTCGAGGCCCTCTCCATCTCCGTGGTCGACGCCGCCGAGGGCCACATCTCGATGCCCGTCCGGGACTACCTGTTCAACTCGTTCGGCGCGGTGCAGGGGGGAGTCATGGCCCTCCTCGGAGAGGTTGCCGGTGCCGAGGCCCTGGGGGAGGCGGCCGGCCCCGGGGGCACCTTCGTGGCGACCGATCTCCGCGTCGCCTACCTGGCTCTGGGCCGGGTCGGTCCCATCGTCTCGCGCTCGAGGGTGTTGGCGGCGCAGGACGGTGGGCCCCACCGGAGCGCGGTGGTCGAGCTGTTCGATGCAGGCGCCGGTGACAGGCTGACCACGGTCATCGACGTCGGCGCCGTGACGGCGGCTGTGGCCGCAGCCGGCTCCGGCTGGTGACCGAGGTGTCGCCGGACGACGCGGTGGCTCCTGGGGCAGGGGGTCCCCGGCGCCTGGTCGCCGAGTACTTCCGCCTGCAGCAGTGGGAGATCCCTCCGACCGGTGGCGAGGAGCGGTTCTCCGAGTTCGGAGGACGCGCCCCGGTGGACGATCATCAGCGGGGCGCCGGAGGTGGGCTGCGCATGGGGGGACTGCTGACCAGCGTCGACTCCATCGGAGGCGTCCTGGCCGGGCTGTCGGTGCAACCCGACTGGATCGTGACGACCTCCATGATGGCCACCATCGCCCACCTCTCCCACCGGGGGCCGCTCCGTTTGCACGGTCGGGTGCTGCGTCGGGGCCGCAACGCCGTGGTGACCGGGCTGGACGTGGTCGATGAGGGGAACGGCGACCTGCCGGTTGCGGCCGTGACTATGACATCGGCCGTGCTCGACCCGGGGGGCATGAGTCTCGAGTTCGTGCGGCCGGTTCGGTCGCCGATGCCGCCGCCCACCCCGGACCCGCAGACACCGGAGGAGTTCTTCGACATCGAACCCGGCGAGGGTCCGATGACCCGGCTCCACCTGGCCGACCGGCTGCGCAATCCGTGGGGCATCCTCCACGGCGGCGCCGTCGCAACGCTCGTCGACGTCGCCGCCTGCCGGGCCGTGGCCGGGGAGCGGGCCGACCGCGCTGCGGGGGACCCCCGAGGCGGCGAGGGCGCCGTCGGTCTGGCTGCGGGCGACACCGTCATCCATTACCTCCGACCGGCTCGGGTGGGCCCCGTCGAGGCCCGGTGCCAGGTCCTCGGGGGCCGGGGTGGCCGCACCCTGGTGCGGGTGGCCGTCCACGATGTCGGCGCCGCCAGCCGGCTGGTCGACCTGGCTTCGGTGGCCGTCCTCGACGTCTGACGACGGCGGTCAGCCGACGGGGGCCGGCCAGACCACCGCCGAGCCGTCGGCGGTGACCTCGACTTCGGTCCCGTTGGCCACCACCAGGTCCCCTTCGGCCCGGACGGTGATCGGGTCCGCCCCGGTGGGAGCCAGGGGGTCGACGGTGATCACCGTGTCGTGGCCGTGGAACTGGGTTCGGATCACGGTGGCCCGCAACCCGGCGCCGCTCACGGCCGTCGAGAGGAGCAGCTGCTCCGGTCGCACCAGGGCCACGGCGGGCCCGGCCCCGACCCACGCCAGGGGGTCACGCCGCAGCGCCAAGGGGCCGAAGGGCGTGGACACCTTGTCGCCCTCCACCGTGGCGGCCACCAGGTTGGCGTCACCCAGGAAGCGGGCCATGTCCGGATCGACCGGGTGGTCGTAGAGCTCCTGGGGCGTCCCCCGCTGACCGATCGTCCCGTCCCGGATGACGGCCACCTGGTCGGCCAGAGAGAGCGCCTCGTCCTGGTCGTGGGTGACCAGCACCGCGGTGATGCCGCCGGCCCGCAGCACGTCCTGGACGTCGGACCTGACGCTGGACCGCAGCCCGGCATCGAGCGACGAGAACGGCTCGTCCAGCAGGACCAGTGCGGGGCGGACGGCCAGGGCCCGGGCCAGGGCCACCCGCTGCTGCTGGCCTCCGGAGAGCTGGTGCGGGTAGCGCCCGCCCAGTCCGGTCAGGCCCACCATCTCCAGCAGCTCGTGGGTGGTGCCCCCGAGACGGCGCCTGGTGGCGCGGGTGACGCCGAAGGCGACGTTGTCGGCCACGGTCAGGTGGGGGAAGAGCGATCCCTCCTGGGGGACGTAGCCGATGCCCCTCTGTTCGGGAGGCAGGACATGGCCGCCCCCTTCGACGACACGACCACCGAGCGCCACGGTGCCCCGGTCGGCTCGTTCGAATCCTGCCACCACCCGCAACAGCGTGGTCTTGCCGCTTCCCGACGGCCCGAGGATGGCGGTGAGCGATCCCACCGGCACCTCGAGGCTCACGCCGGTGAGGACGGCGTTGGTGCCGAAGGACTTGTGGAGGTCGCTGACCTCCAACCCGGTCACGTTTGACTCGCGCGTGACGGGAGCCGGTCGAACCATCGGCCGAGGATATAGCTCGGCACCGCGGCGATGAGGATCATCATGCCCGCATAGGGGGCGGCGGCGGCGTAGGAGAGGTTGGAGGTGTAGGCCCAGAACTGGGTGGCCAGGGTCTGGACTCCGGTGGGTATCAACACCAGCGTGAGGGTGAGCTCGGTCACGGTGGACAGGAAGACCAGGCAGAAGGCGGCCGCCATGCCGGGGCCCACCAGGGGCAGCACCACCCGCCACCACACCGCCAACCGACGGCGCCCGAGCGAGCGGGCCACGTCCTCGAGGGCCAGGGGCGCCTGGGCCACCGAGGTGCGCACCGCCACCAGGGCCAACGGGAAGAACATGATGGCGTAGCCCACAATGAGCAGGGGTGCGGTCTGGTACAGCGGTCGGACGGCCCGGATGGAGAAGTAGACCAGGGCCAGGGCGATGATCAGCCCCGGGACGGCCTGGACCACGAACGTCCCCCGTTCCAGGGTTGTCGTCGACCGGCGTGGATGCCGCACCGCCAGCAGGGCCACGGGGAGGGCCAGCAGCGTGGCCAGTGCCCCGGCGGCAGCGGCATAGCCGGCCGTCAGCAGGGATGCCCCGGCGATCGAGCTCGAGGCCGGCAGCGTCGTGGTCCCGCCCTCGACCAGCCAGTACACGACCACTCCCACCGGGACCCCCAGGGCCAGGCCGACCAGCACGAAGAGCCCGAGGAGGGCCGGGACCGTGCCCCGGCCCAGCCGATGGCGCCGACCGGCCCGGACCGGCGCACTGGAGCGGGTGACCCGACCTCGACCCCGGGCCAGAGCGTCCCCTCCCAGCACGGCGAAGCTGACCACCACCAGGATCAAGGCCAACGAGGAGGCCACGGGAATGTTGTAGCTGCGTTGTGACTCGAAGAAGATCTCGGTGGTGAGGGTCTGGTAGCGGAGGACCTCGAAGGCGCCGTATTCGGCCAGCAGGGCCAGGGACACGAGGACGCACCCGCCGAGGAGCGCCGGTCGGGCCTGGGCCAGGGTCACCCGTCGCGCCGTCGCCAGGCGGGAGAGTCCGAGCGAGCGCGCCACCTCCTCCTGGCCGGGGTCGGCGCCCCGGAGGGACGCAGCCACGGGCAGGTAGACCAGGGGGTAGAGAGCCAGGGTCATGACCAGCAGTGCCCCGGCGAACCCGTGCACGCCCGGGGCCACCGAGACCCAGCCGAAGCCGATGACGAAGTCAGGGATGGCCACCGGGAGGACGACCACCACGGCCCACAGCCTGCGCCCGGGGAGGTCCGTCTTCTCCACCAGCCAGGCCGCCGCCGTCCCGATGACGGCGCAGGCCGCAGTGACGCAGACGGAGAGGCGCACCGTGTTCCACAGCAGACCCAGGGTG
>DASZJN010000233.1:0-3500 GCA_035948045.1 Acidimicrobiales bacterium
AGCTTCTCCTCGTGGGCAGTGGTCTGCATGACGTAGTGACGACAGTCTTCGAGAACGGCCACACTCCATTCTGCCTGATCGATGCGGTTCAGCGGTGTCAGCGGGTAGCGTCAGGGAAGTGGAACCCGTTCCCTCCACCAAACAGCTCCTGCGGTGGAGCGAGGCCCTGGCCGGCATCGCCCGGACCGGCCTCGGCTTTACCGAGTCCCTCTACGAGCAGGAGCGCTTCGAGGAGATCCTCCGGGTGGCCGCCGACATCCGGGTCACGGTCGACATAGGCTCCGACGGCGCCGAGGATGCCGAAGGCCTGGTCCATGAGTGGCTGGGATCGGTCGGCAAGGGCGTCCCGGGCTACGTGACCCCGAAGGTGGCGGTGGGGGCGGCGGTAGGCAACGACAAGGACGAGATTCTGTTGGTGCAGCGGGCCGATTCCGGCGTGTGGCTCTATCCCACCGGGTGGGCCGATGTGGGGTACTCGGCCGCCGAAGTTGTGGTCAAAGAGGTAGAGGAGGAGACGGGCATCGAGGTCGAGGTGGTTCGGCTCATCGCTGTGCTCGACGGCCTCCGGATCGGCATCAGCCGCATACCCCTCTACTCCCTGGTGTTCCAGTGTCGACCAGTGGGGGGTGAGCTCAAGGCCCATCCCCTGGAGTGTTCCGATGTCGGGTGGTTCCCGCTCGACGAGCTTCCCTATCCCCTGGCGGGGGCGGAGCGCTGGGGCAAACACGTCTTTGCCGCCTTGCGGGGCGAACCCATCGAGGTGCTCTACGACTCGGTGCGGTCGCCCGTCTGGCGAGGCAATCCCGAGCAGGACTAGCGGCGCCTTCGGTGCGAAGCTCGCGGCGGAGGCTGGCCGTCGATCCGGCCGGTTCGAGGCCATCGTGGACGGGGCCCGGTGGTGAGCGACGGTCGACCGGGCGAGGGCTGACGGGGCGACGGTCGACGGGGCGCCCCTGGCTACACTCCCACTCTGTGATTCCCGACCGCCGGCGGCCGATGCCGACGTGATCGCCAATTCCGCCTCCGAGATCACGGTGTCCGAGATGGTGGAGAGCACGCCGGAGCTGGTCGAGGCCTTTACCCGACTGATCCCCCAGCTCTCGTCGTCCTCGCCCCCGCCGACGCCCGACGAGTTGGAACAGATCGCTGCGGCGTCGTCGTCGGTGCTCCTGGTGGCCCGAGCCTCCGACGGCACCATCGTGGGCTCGCTGACGCTGGCCCTCTTCCGCGTTCCCACCGGGCTTCGAGCCTGGATCGAGGACGTGGTGGTGGACGAGTCGGCCCGCGGCGCCGGGGTGGGCGAGTCCCTGGTCGTCGAGGCCCTCGAGCGGGCCTCCGCCGCCGGGGTCAAATCGGTGGATCTCACCTCGCGCCCCAGCCGGGATGCGGCCAATCGCCTCTACCAGCGCCTCGGATTCGAAGCGCGCACGACCAACGTCTACCGGAGAACGCTCGAAAGCCCGGAACGGAGCAGCGGCTCGGTCCCGTGAGGACGGCCGTCCCATGGGGCTCGTTCGGAGGTCACGCTCATTCGGCCACGACAGCGTCGGTCAGCACGTCAATGCCGGCGAGCCGGCCGGCCAGTTCCGAGCTCAGCCGGTAGCGGGCGGCCAGGGCGGACGGGGCCGTATAGCTCACCTTGGTCTGGCCGTCGTCGTCCCACACCAGCACCTTCAGCGGTAGGTCGAGAGCGGCGAGGGGGACCGCCGCCATGATCGGCGTTCCCGCCTCGGGACTGCCGAAGATGACGACCCTGGTGTCCCGCAGGTCGAGTCCACGACCTTTCGCCTCGCCACTGTGATCGATGACCGCGAACACCTTCAACCCCCTCGCCGTCGCCACCTCCGACAAGCGGGAGACCGTGTCGGACACCGACCCGGAGGTGACCTTGGTCACGACACCGCTATCGTCCGGATCCGTGTTGGCCATCCCTCCATCGTTCTCCCTCCGGCGTCGGGTGGCAAGACTGTTCAGCTCGCAACCCAGTCACTCACCATCGGACGTGCCACTCATCCGAATCAGTCGGCATCCGACGGACAGGGTGACGGCATGACCACGGGCCCCAGGTGGTTGACCAACCGGCCCGTCGAACGGTTCGATCTGGACAGCGTGACCCTGCGGCGATCGAGTGCGGACGACGTCGATGAGCTGGTTGCCGCCGTCAACCACAGTCTCGACCACCTGCGGCCCTGGATGCCATGGGCCCAGCAGCCGGCGACGCCCGAGTCGATCGGGGCGTTCCTCTGGCAGGCCGACATCAGCTGGAGGGACGGTCGCGAATTCCAGTTCGCCATCCGCGGCCCGGTCGGGTCCCGATCGGACGCCCTCATCGGCTTTTGTGGACTGCACGATCGGGTGGGCGTCGGCGCCCTGGAGATCGGCTACTGGGTACGTGCCGACTGCACGGGTCGAGGTGTGGCCACCACGGCGGCCGCCGCGCTGACCCGATCGGCCCTGGCCCTCGACGGCGTGACCCGGGTCGAGATCCGCTGCGACGAGTCGAATGTGCGGAGTGCGGCCATTCCACCCAAGCTGGGGTTCCGGCTCGATCGGGTGGTGGTGCGATCGCCCGAGGCACCCGGCGAGACCGACCGCCAGCTGGTCTGGGTGGCGAACTCCGATGGCGTCGACGATCCTCCAGGAGGTACCCGGCACCCGCCAGCGGACCGCGGCCGCTGAGCTCCCGAAGGGAACAGGGCCCACGGGAACGAGTCAGCCGATCTTCACCAGGTCCACGACGAAGATGAGCGTGTCGTTGGCAGCGATGCCGTTGCCCGGGGACATGGACCCGTAGGCCAGGCTGGGTGGGATGACCAGCTCGCGTCGGCCCCCGACCTTCATGCCCACGACTCCGTGGTCCCAACCTGGGATCACGGCGCCCTTGCCAAGCACGAACACGAAGGCCTGACCCCGGTCCCACGACGCATCGAACTGTTGCTTGCTCGAGTACGCGACACCGACATATTGCACGGTGGCGTTGTCCCCCGCCTTGGCCGCCGGCCCGGTGCCCACGATCAGGTCGGTGCTCTCGAGCTGGGTCGGCGGAGCTCCGGGGGGCACCGTCACCGTCGGCTTGGTCCCAAAGGTGCCGGCCGGCGACGGGTTCTGCACCGGGACGATCACGAGCGAGGCCGCAGTGGTCGAAGGGCTCGACGACGCACTGCTGCACCCGGCCAATCCCAGGGTGGCCACGGCGAGCCCGACGAGCGACCACGAGCGAATGCGGGGCATGGAGAAGGTCCTTTCCGAGGGTGTCGAGAATGTGCGGCACGGGGAGGCCGGCACCGCTGGGCAGACGGTAGTCGGCAGCCGCACCCAATGGGCACCGCCTCCGGTCGAGGCCTCGCAGGCCCAGTCGCGGGTCGATACACCCCCCTGGCACCATGGCCCCATGACGCTTCGGACGCTGCAGCGGGTGGCCCACGACCTGCGTTCAGCGCTGTCCGACCTCGAGCCGGAACGGCTGAGCGGACCTGACGCCAGCCGATTGCTCGAGGTCT
>DASZJN010000234.1:0-12885 GCA_035948045.1 Acidimicrobiales bacterium
GCCCGTCCGCGCTAGCGCCGGGATCCCGTCCGGACTCGGCGCAACTGGCCGCAGATCACGAGGCCCCGTGAGCACCCGGCGGAGATGGCCAGCGCTGGCGCTCTTGGTCGAGCGGGTGGCGCCGGCCCTGGCCCGAGCCGGCCCGCGCGCCGCGGGACGGTCAGGCGTTGGCCCCCACCAGCTCGCGCAGCTCCTGGGCCACGTCATGCTCGTGTTGCGCCTCGTCCTTTCGGGCATTCTTCGGACTCCACCGACCCCGATTGAGCCAGATGGTCGGGATGAACAGCACCATGCCCCCGAGGCACACCCAGAACCAGTTCTTCCACTGCGAGTGAGACTTGCCCACCCCGTTGAGCAACGAAGTCAGCTGGTTCTGATGGACGGACAGGTAGGCCAGCTGCGTCCGATAGGTCCAGACCGGACCATTCACTTCCTTCAAATTGGCCAACACCTTGGTCACCACTGCAGGTCCGACCGCCTTCTGCAGGGCGGCCAAATTGGCCGCCGTCGGGGAGAAATGGGCGGCGGCGACGATGCTGGCGTTCTTCGGGTCAGACAGAGGCCTCAGCCAGCTGGCATTGGCGGTCGCGAAGGCCACGAGTTGAGGATGGTCGATCTGGAATTGCTGCACGTTGAACGGAGCCGTCCCGCCGGGGAAGGTCTGGGCGTAGGCGAGGTTGTCCACCACCGGGTTGACCGAGGTCACCACCAGTGGCAGGAAGATGAAGGAGAGGCCGACGGTCAGCCGGAGGATCCACCCCCACAGGGCCAGGCCGGTGCCCACCAGCGCTGGATTTCTGGCCTCCACCATTTCGGTGTACCCGGCCATCCACGGGGCGTAGGTGAGCGAGATGCAGGCGGCCATGAGCACCTCGAGCGCGATGAGCGTGCCGAATCCGGTGAACGGATGATCGGTCTGGCGTGCGAACAGGACCAGGCAGACGATCGAACCCACTGCTCCGATCAACATCAGCGGCTTCCGCACCCGGAGCTTGTCCGAGATGATGCCGAAGACGATGAGGGCCACCGCGTCGGCGCTCCAGAACCAGATGTTCAGATAGTTGGCTTGTGATGTCGACAGGTTGAGGCCGGTGTGGTCACGGTACACCGTGGCCCAGAAGATGGTGAAGAACCCCGAGGCGGCGTAGTACAAGAGCAGGAAGACTGAGATGCCCAGTGCCGAGCCGACCAGATCCCACTTCAGGATCTGCCGCCACGGGTGGCGGGTGGCGGTCACCAACTCTTCCTCCGAGATGCCCCGGGCCCTGGCTTCGACCAAAGCTCGGTCTTGCTGCGACACCATGAGCTGCTCTCGGAGCCGTTTGGAGAGGTCCTTCATGAAGAAGAGGGAGACGACGAAGACGAGGACGGAAATGCCACCGGAGATGATGAACTGCGACTTCCACCCGGGGAGGCCGTAGGTGCGCAGGAAGTGATCGATGGTATTGGTGGCGACGACCGAGGTGAGTAGGGATCCGGCCACCGGACCCACTGTCCAGAAGCCCATGGCCGAGGCCCGACCGAGCTGGGGCGAGAAGTCGCGTACGAGCGCCGGGGTGGCCACCAAGATCGCCCCCTCCACCACGCCGAGCAGGCTGATCACGATGAAGAACTCGAGCTGGGTCTTGCACAGAGGGACACCGACCGCCACCAGCAGTCCGATGATCAAGAGGCCGTAGATGATGACATTCGACCGCCCGAGCTGGTCGGTCTTCGACGCCGGCAGCGAGGCGAAGGCACCGAGCAAGTTGGAGACGATCACGATCGCCACGTAGTACGCGAACGACATGTGGAAGTACCGCAGGATCTGTGGCGTGACGCCGGTCTGGGTGAAGTACGTGTAGTAGAGGACGATGGTGGCGAGCACCGCCAGCGCCAGGTAGCCGGTGCGCTTGCCGGCGGCCGGGTACTCGTCGATCTCATGCACGAAGAAGAACCGGAACAGCGGTCCACGAGTAGAGGGCGTACCGGCCTGAGCGGGGCCCGCCAATGCCGTGTTGTCAGTTGCCATGCGCCTTCCCCCTGGTACGTGCGTCGCGACTGTCCCCTGTCACGAAACCGACCGTAGCGCAACCGAAGGCTGGGCGCGGGCTTCTGGCCGCACCGGAGCGGGGCCAGCCGCTGGTCACAGGGTTCGCCGTGGCCCGGCCCTAGTCAACCGGCCGGCTGGAGGGTCAGGCGTCGAGCACCGCCGCCGCCACCAGCTCCTCGAGGTACCGGGTGTCCCACCACGAGATCTGCAGTTGCTTGGCCCGCCGGAAATAGAGCTGGATGTCGAATTCCACCGTGAACCCGATGCCCCCGAATATCTGCTGGGCCATGGCGGTGACGTCCCGGAAGGTCTGGCAGGCGAACAGCTTGGCCACGCTGCGCCCCTCCGACCGCGCCCAGGCCGCCTCGTGCACCAGCATCTCGGCGCCGTCGACGGCGGTCGAGGCGTCGGCCAGGTAGTGGGCCAGGGCCTGGAAGGCGCCCAGCGGCTTGTCGAACTGGTGGCGGTCCTTGGCGTACTGCACGGTGATCTCCAGCCCGTACTGCGCACCACCGACCGCCTGGGCCGCGGCCAGGATGATCCCGTCGTGCATGACCGTGTCCCAGGTGGACCAGCCGGTGCCGGCGGCCCCCAGCCGATCGGCGGGGGTCACCCGCACCCGGTCGAGATCGACCCGGTACTGGGTGTCCGACGCCAAGGTCATCTGCTGGGTCAGGGTGACCCCGTCGGCCGAGGGGTCGACGAGGAAGAGGTCGACGTCGCTCGTGGCGTCGCCGCTCCGGGCCAGCACCACGAGGGCGGTCGCGGCCCCGGCGAAGGCCACGTGGCGCTTGGTCCCGGTGAGTACGAAACCGTCGCCGTCGGGCACCGCCCTGACCTGCACGCCCGTGGGCCCGAATCCGTGCTCGGGCTCGAGCCAGGCCGGCGTGAGGATGGCCTCGCCGCTCACGATGCGGGGCAGCCACTCCTGCTTCTGCGCCTGGCTGCCAGCTCGGGCCAGCGCCCCGCCCGACAGGATCGAGCTCACGAAGTGCGGCGACGGGGCCAGCGAGCGGCCGAACTCCTCGTAGACCACGGCACCCTCCAGCGCGGTCATTCCCGAGCCGCCGTACTGCTCGGGCAGCTGGAGGCCGATGAGGTCGAGGTGGGCCAGCTGCTTCCACAGCTCCGGCGAGTACCCGACCGGGTCGTCCTCGAGCTCACGCACCACGCTGAGCGGACTGGCCGTGGCGCACAGGCCCCGCACCGTCTCGCGGAGCATGTCCTGCTCGGCGTTGAATTTCAGGTCCAACATGTCAGCTCTCCTGTTCGGGTGATCCGGGTGGCAGTGCAGAACTCCGGTCCATCACGGTTTCCAACGGTCCCCGCGGCGCTCCCACGGGTTGTCGTCGGCCGCGACCGGCAGCGCGACCCTGGCGCTGCAGGTCGTCTTGGCGTCCCCGTCCACCGAGACGGAGATGTCGAGGGCCACCCAGCCGCATCCCTGGTCATCCACGCCGGTGCCGGTGACCGCGCCACCGAACACCATGGTGTCGCCGGGGAAGATCGATCCGAGCATCCGGAAGGTCATCCGTTGCAGGCGCCCGTAGGGTCCGGTCCAGTCGGTCACGAACCGCTCGAACCACGCAGCCTGATTGGGGGTGTTGAGGAAGATGTCGCGGGTGCCGTTGCGTTCCACGGCAAAGTCCTTGTCGTGATGCATGGGACGCCAGTCACGGGCGGCCAGGGCCCCGAGCACCACCGTGGTGGCCGTCACCGGGTAGGACAGCGGAGGGAGCTCGTCGCCCACGGCCACGTCCCCGAGCAGCCGGCGGTCGCCGGTGGCGGCGGTCACGATGTTGCCTCCGAGCCGCCCGGAGCGACGCCCCGGCGATAGCCGAAGCCGGTGTAGCTCTCGACGGCCACCAGGTCACCGCGTTGGTTTCGGTACACCACGTCGATGACCCAGAACCGGCCCGTGCCCAACTTTGTGGTCTTCTCGTCGCTGACCGACCGCAGGATCTGGCGGGTCACCAATCGGTCGCCCGGCCGCACGGGCTCGTGGAAGACGATGGTGTTGTCGCTCATCACGGCCTCGGGGAGCCCGAGGCCCTCCTTGAGGTCGAAATGGATCTGCAGGGGCAGGCCCTGGGTGGCCCGGCCCGGTGCCCAGTGATGGGGGCGGAACCACACCGAGACCATGGTCGGCGGCGCGATGGGCCCCCCGGTCACCCGCTCGGCCACCTGCTCGTCCCAGAAGAGCGGGTTGCCGTTCTCCACGGAGGCGCACGTGGTCCAGATGTAGCCCTGCTCGACGGGGAACCCGCCCTCCTCCTCGTACTGCTCGACCCCGATGAGCCGCTCGATGTCGTCCACCCCGATGGCGCTCATGCCACCACCCCCCTGGCTCGCAGATCGGCGACGGCCTCGGGGGCCAGGCCGGCGGCGGCCAGGAGCGCATCGGTGTCGGTATGGTGCGGGTCGGGCACCATGACCGGTCCGTCGGGCGGCACCATGCCGGCCAGTACCGGACCCACCTGCCGGAACCGGGCCGGCGGAGCCGACCCGGAGAGGCCGGCGGCGTCGGCGGCGGCCACCACCTCCACGATGGCGTGACGGGCCGCGTACTGTTCGTCGTCGACGAGCTCGGCCACCGACAGCACCGGCGTCACGCAGGTGTCGGCGCCGGACAGCTCGGCCACCCAGGCGTCACGGTCCTTGGCCGCGAAGGCGGCCCGGAAGTCGGCCCGGATCTTGTCCTGCACCCCATCGTCGAGTTGGTGCGCCTCCCACTGCGGGCATCCGAGGAGGCGGCACAGATTGGCGAAGAACCTGGGTTCGATGGCCCCGACCGCCAGCCACCCGCCGTCGGCCGCCGGGTACGTGTCGTAGCAGGCGTACCGCCCGGTGATGATGTCGTGGCCCGGGCCCACCGTCGCCCCGGTGGCCAGGTGCTCGTCCACGGCCAGGGACGTGAGCCACAGCACGCCGTCGGCGATGGATGCGTCGAGGTGGACGCCGGGTCCGTCCTGGCCGCGGCCGATCAGGGCGGCCATGACCGCCATGGCGGCCTGCATCCCGCCGCCGGCGGCATCGGCGATGGTGGCGCCTGGAACCGGCGGGCCGCCGTCGGCGCGCCGCTCGGTGGTGGCGAGATAGCCCCCGACGGCCAGGTAGTTGATGTCGTGGCCGGCCCAGGAGGCCCGCGGCCCGTCCTGGCCGTACCCGGTGGTCGAACAGAGGATGATCCCCGGGTTGACGGCGGTCAGGTCCCCGAACCCGATGGCGAGGCGGTCCATGACGTCGGGACGGAAGCTCTCGATGACCACGTCCGCCCCCCTGACCAGGGCCAGGAACGCATGTCGCCCGTCGGGGTCCTTCAGGTCGATGGCGGTGCGCAGGAGATGACGCGACGCGCTGTAGGCGTAGAAGGGCGGTCGGATGGGGTCGGGCCCGCGGCCGGGGACCGCGCCCACCTTCACCACCGTGGCCCCGTAGTCAGCCAGGAGGCGCGTGCACCGGACCGCCGGGCCCACCGTGGCCAGGTCGAGCACCGTGACGCCGCGGAGCGGGCCGTCGGTGCCTCCAGGGCCTCGAGGTGCCGACGGCGCGGCGGCAGTGTGGGCGGGAGCTTCGGTCACGGGCGTCGAGGGAGTTCAGAAATTCTTCGGCAGGCCGAGCTTGCGTCGGGCGATGATGTTCTTTTGGATCTCCGAGGACCCGCCGCCGATGGTGTCGATCACCGTGTAGCGGTAGGTCGATTCGGAGCGACCCTTCATGGGGGCGTCCTCGTCACGGACCCGGAGCTGTCCCCCGGGACCGGCGATGTCCATGGCTGCATTGGCCAGCCGACGCGAGTACTCCGTGGTGAACAGCTTGTACTCGGACGCCTCGGATGTCGGGGGCGACCCGCCCTCAGACGACGCGAACACGAACTTGAGGCCCAGCACCCGCGCCACTTCGGCTTCGGTGTGCAGGTGGGCGATCTGGGACCTGACCACGGCGTCGTCCTTCAGCGGCACGCCGTCCCGCTCGGCGTTGGCCACGTAGTCGGTCAGCAGATCGAGGCGCTGCGCCGTCGGCGAGTAGGTGAACAGGGTGAACCGCTCGAGGTCCAGAGCTTCGGAGATGTACTGGAACCCCTTGTTGAGCTCGCCCACCACGTAGTCGTCCGACACCCACACGTCGTCCAGGTAGACCTCGTTGGTGCGCTCGTCCCCCATCGTCCAGATGGCCTTGACCGTGATCCCCGGGTGGTCCATCGGGACCAGGAACAACGAGATCCCGTGGTGCTTGGGGGCCTCGGGGTCGGTGCGGGCGCCCACCCAGTACCAGTCGGCGAAATGGGCCGAGGTGGTCCAGGTCTTCTGCCCGTTGAGCCGCCATCCGTCGCCGTCGCGGGTGGCCTTCAGCTGCATCGACGCCGCATCCGAACCGGCGTTGGGCTCGGAGTAGCCCACGGCGAACTCCACCTCGTTGCGCAGGATCTTGGGCAGGAACTCCAGCTTCAGCTTGTCACTCCCGTGGCTGATGATGGTCTTGCCGATGATGCCGACACCCTTGCCGATCTGGGGCCCGCCCCGGGCGGCCAGCGCCTCGTTCAAGAGGTACTCGTAGATGCCCTCCCCGTTGGTCCCCCCGTACTCCTCGGGCCAGGTCATCCCGAGCCACCCCTGTTCGCCCACCTTGGCCATGAAGGCCCGCCGGAGGGGCGTGTCGACGATCTGGGCCATGTTCTCGCGGGTGACGTCGAACACCTCCGGGTCGTCGTTGCCGTCGAGGAATTCCTCGACCTCCTTGACGAATTCGAGCTGCTCCGGGGTGAACTCGAAATCCATGGTCGGGCCTCCATCGTCCAGGGCGTCGGCGCCGCTGTGGTTTCCTGACAGACCGTCAGATACTGTGGCCATCATAGGATGAGCAGGCTGGAGAGGCCAGCGTGGACCGCCGGACGGGCTGGGGTGGCCGCCGCCAGCAGGCAATGGCGTCATCCGGGGTCGGAGGAGAACCTGGTCACCACGGTCGATGTTCCGACAGCCGCACCGAAGCCAGAGCGAACGCCAGAACGAAAGGAGCAGCCAGCCGATGAGAGGCATCGTCAGCATCGCCGGGTATGTCCCCTACCGGCGCCTGCAGCGGGCGGCCGTGGCCCAGCTGTTCGGCACCGGGGGCGGCAGGGGGACCCGGTCGGTGGCCTCCCACGACGAGGACACCACCACCATGGGGGTGGAGGCAGCCCGCCAGGCGCTGCGCCCGGTGCCCGGCGTCGCCCTCGACAGCATCTGGTTCGCCACGGCTTCTCCGGCCTACCTCGACAAGACCAACGCCACAACCATCCACGCCGCCCTGCGCCAGCCCGCCGCCGTGGCCGCCTTCGACTTCGGCGGGGCCCTCCGCTCCGGGGTGGGCGCCCTGTGCTCGAGCCTGGGCGCCGGATCGGGGACCACCCTGGTGGTGATGTCGGACATGCGCGACGGGCTTCCCACATCGGTCGACGAGTCGGCCGGCGGCGACGGCGCCGCTGCCATCGTGGTCGCCGACGACGCCCCGGGCACGCCGGTGATCGCCGAGTACCTGGGCGGGGCTTCGGTCAGCGACGAGTTCCTCGACCGCTGGCGGACGGCCGGTGACCGCCGCTCCAAGGTGTGGGAGGAGCGGTTCGGTGAGACCCGCTATGTGCCCCTGGGGACGGAGGCGTGGGAGTCGGCGCTCAAGGCCGTGGGTGTCGCCGCATCGGATGTGGACCTCGTCGCCGTCACCGGCATGCACGGCCGTGCGGTCCGGGCACTGACCCGCACGCTCGGGGTGCGGGAGGGGGCCGTGGCCGACGACCTGGGTACCACGGTGGGACAGTCCGGAACCGCCCATCCCGGACTGGTGCTGGCGTCCATGCTCGAGCGGGCGCAGCCGGGCCAGGTGATCGCCGTCGTGGCGCTGGCCGACGGCGCCGACGTCCTCCTGTTCCGGACCACGCAGGCCCTGTCCTCGTGGACGGCCCCCGAGCCCGTGGCCGATCAGGTGGCCGGCGCCGCCGACCTCGCCTACGGCAAGTTCCTCGCCTGGCGAGGGATGGTCACGCCCGAACCACCCCGCCGGCCCGAGCCCCAGCGGGTGTCCGCCTCCGCCGCGTGGCGCAACGAGGAGTGGAAGTTCGGGTTCGTTGGCTCCAAGGACCGCACCTCGCAGGCCGTGCACCTGCCTCCTTCCCGCATCTCCATGAAGGGTGGGGCGGTCGATGACATGGACCCCATCGACCTGGCCGACACCGAGGCCGTCATCGCCACCTACACCATCGACCATCTCTCGTATTCCGCCAGCCCCCCGATCGTCTTCGCCATCCTCGACTTCGACGGTGGCGGGCGCTTCCCGGTGGAGCTCACCGACGTCGACCCGGCGACCGTGGACATCGGCGACAGGGTGGCCATGACCTTCCGCAAGCTGTTCACCGCCGACGGCATCCATGACTACTTCTGGAAGGCCAAGCCGGTACGGCCCCGGGAGTTGCCGCCGAGCGCGGCGGAGACTGACGACTAGGCGTACCCGGGCGCCGGGTCGTCGGGGGAGGTGCGCCGACGCAGGAGGCGCCGGCCAGCCGGCAACGCCGGAGACGGAGAGAAAGAGGAGGAGCAGATGGCATCGCATGGGATCAAGGACCGGGTGGCGATCGTCGGCATGGGCTGCACCCGTTTCGCCGAGCACTGGGACAAGAGCCTCGATGATCTGATCGTCGAGGCATCCGAGGACACCTTTGCCTCCGCCGGGGTCACCAAGGACGATGTCGACGCCTACTGGTTGGGCACGGCCCAATCGGGCATGAGCGGCATCACCCTGGCCCGGCCCCTGCAGCTGGAGGGCAAACCGGTCACCCGGGTCGAGAACTACTGCACCACCGGCTCCGAGGCCCTCCGGGCGGCCGCCTACGCGGTGGCATCCGGGGCCTACGACGTGGCCATGGCGGTCGGCGCCGAGAAGGTCAAGGACTCCGGCTACCAGGGCCTCAACGCCTTCCCCATCCCCAATGACGGCACGGCCCGCACCCTCACCGCCGCCGCCATGTTCTCCATGGTGGCTCCGGCCTACGGGAAGAAATACGGAGTGGCGGACGACGAGTTGACCGCAGTACTGGCCCGCATCTCCTGGAAGAACCACCAGAATGGGGCGCGGAACCCGCGGGCCCAGTTCCGCAAGGAAGTCTCGACGGAGACCATCTGCGCCTCGCCGCGCGTGGCCGGACGCCTCGGGGTGTTCGACTGCGCAGGCGTGGCCGACGGCGCCGCCGCGGCCATCCTGGTCCGGGCCGAGGATGCCCACCGCTACACCGACCAGCCGCTCTACATCAAGGCCCTGTCATTCTCGGCCGGGAGCGGGTCGGGCCTCATCGACCCCGAGTACGACTACACCTGGTTCCCCGAGTGCGCCGGCGCCGCCGAGGATGCCTACCGCCAGGCCGGGATCACCGATCCGCGCCGGCAGCTGGCCATGGCCGAGGTGCACGACTGCTTCACCCCGACCGAGCTGGTGTTGATGGAGGACCTCGGGTTCGCCGAACGCGGCACGGCCTGGAAGGAGGTGCTGGCCGGCACCTTCGACCGCGACGGTGAGCTCCCCGTCAATCCCGACGGGGGTCTCAAGAGCTTCGGTCATCCCGTCGGGGCCTCCGGCCTCAGGATGTTCTTCGAGACGTGGCTACAGCTGCGCGGCGAGGCCACACCGGAGCGACAGATCGACACCGACCGGACCCTCGCCCTCACCCACAACCTGGGCGGCTATCCGGGAGAGATGGTCTCGTTCGTCTCAGTGGTGGGAACAGAGCTCGGCTGAGCCCGGGGCCTCGGCCTCGCGCTCGTCGAGGAACGCCCACCAGGCGTCGGCGCCCTGTCGCGCCGCACGGGCGACCTCTGACGGATCCGCCCCCAGCAGCGCCAGGGCCTCCAGGGTCCAGTCCCCGTGATCGGCGTCCATCTCCGCGTGGACATCCCAGAACTCGGTGCCCGCCGGGCCCATCCCATACCAACGGCGGAGGCCGTCGGCCTTGGAACTGGCGATGGCGGCGGCCTGGCTCTCGTAGGCGGCCAACCCGGCCAGAGCGGCCACCGGGCCCTCGGCCACCAGAGCGCCGTAGGTCTCCACCAACCGGTCGGCGGCCGGGCCTGGAGCCGTAGCCACCGCCGTGGTCGGGACGCCTTCGGCGAATCGATCGAACAGGTCGAGGTGGGGCTGCGGGTGGCCCAGCTCGTCGGCCAGGTTCCGCTCGACCATGGCGGCGGCCTCGAGGTCGCCCTCGTGGCGCAGCCGGTCCACCACGGAGGCGAGCACGACAGGAAGCGCGGCCTCGAACGCCCGGTAGTGGACGGCGTACTCCGCCAGCTCGCTGAGCTCCAGCCGGCCGGCCTCCCAGCGCTGGTAGAAGGGGTGGGCCAGCAGCGCCCTGCCCTCGAGCGAGCGGGCCACTGCGGCCGCCAACGCCACGGGCAACGAGTCGGAGTTCACGCGGTCGGAAGTCATGCCGCATCATATCCCCGGCGCCTGGCCCCGGCTCAGTGGGCGGCAACCGCCTGGCTGGATGGGTGCGCGTAGCGCCCGCTGCGGTAGGTGGGCACCGAGTAGGTGTGGATGGTGGCCGTGCCGCGGGATCCGGCAACACCGGCAACCGGCTCCAGGTGGTGCAAGAGGCCGCCGCGCTCCTCGGCCCTCCGGCGAAGGTGGACCAACAGGGCCACATAAGCCACCAGGGCCGCCCCGGAAAGAGCCGTGACCATCCACGCCGTTCCCGCGCCCGGGATGAACCCGATCATCCCGGTGACCACGAAGACGGTGGCGAGGATTCCGAGCGTGTCACGACGCCGGCGGCGCGCCAGTTGCCGGGAATGAGGGTCGACCATCGTCGCGTGCGTGCCGATCGATCCGACCGCCGGGCCCGGTGGGCCGACACGTGCTGTCGGGCGCACATCGGGTAGCGGGCGGTGCTCCCTCGGTCGGTCCGCCGGGGCCTCGACGGGATCGGCGCCGAGGAAGGCCAGAGCCGGGCGTGGCAACTGGTCGGCGCCCACCACGGTCAGGACCGGCGCGGGAGCGACGCCTCGATCCAGCTCCTCCTGGGCCGGCACCGCCGAGCCGTCGATCCCACGCAGTCGGTAGGCGGGGGCGACGATGGGCTGGGGACCCGAATGCTCGAGCACCCGCAACTGGTGGTGGAAGTGGGAGATGGAGCTGATCCCGTCGCCGGCCCGCCCATGACGTTTCAGCAGATTGGGACCCAAGATGACGATCCAAGCGACCGCAATGATGATCACCAGCACCACAGGCATCATCTCCTCGACCTACCTTCCTTGTGGAAAACCCTAACGATGGGCAATTCCACAGTGGTGGATGGTCGGGGAACGACAGTGCCGACAGTGACCAGTGGCCCGCGGCCCTCCCCGGCTGCGCTCCACCCGTTCTACACCGGTCACGGATGCAGCTCAATTCTTCCGCTTCCGACCAGGTAGAGAGACCAGTGGACGCGGTGGCGCCCGCCGGGCGCGGGGCCGGCCCCCCTGACCGGGCACCGTCCGGGACCGCCAGTAGCCTCTCGCCATGCCGCCCGGGTCACAGGGACGCCACCGCGCTGGTGAGCCGCCTGAAGACGGATCCGGGCGGGTCGGTCGGCGGTGGGCGCCCATGGCGGTACTGGCCGCTGTTGTCGTGGTGGTCGTCGGGGTGCTCGTCGGCGTGCTCGTGGCCTCCGGGAATTCGGCGCCGTCGCCGGCCGGGAGCGCCTCCCCTACCCTCTCGGGTCCTGTCGGACCGGAAGGAGTTCCCGTGGAGGAGGGTCCGCTGCTCGCTCCCGCATCGACGGCGGCCGGGGGCCAGACCGTGGACGGAGTCCAGTGCAACTCCAGTGAGCAGGCGGCGTACCACATCCACACACATCTGAGCGTGTATGTGAACGGGAACCTGCGGCCCATTCCGGCGGCCATCGGCATCGTGTCGCCCATCGCCGAGCCGACCGCGAGCGGCCCGTTCTACGGGGCATCCCGGTGCTACTACTGGCTGCACGTCCACACGCAGGACGGAGTGATCCACATCGAGTCACCCGTGCAGCAGCGCTACACGCTCGGCAACTTCTTCGACCTTTGGGGACAGCCTCTGAGCACTGACCAGGTGGGTCCGGCACTGGGGACGCTCACCGTGTTCGTCGACGGCCGTCCCTTCACCGGAAGTCCACGGGACATCGCCCTGGGCTCTCATGAGGACATCCAGATCGACGTGGGCACGTCGGTGGTCCCGCCCAAGAGAGTCGACTGGTCGGCGACCTCGCTCTGAGGGCGGGCCCGACCTCAGGAGGCGGCGCGGGCCGACCAGCGGTTGTCGTGACGCTCCACCACCACGTGCACGCCGAAGGCGTCAGAGACGGCCTCGCCGGTCAGCACCTCCTCCACCGGTCCGGCCACCAGCAGCCGCGCCCCGCGCAGCAGGGCTGCGTGGGTCACGCCCGGAGGGATCTCCTCGAGGTGATGGGTGACCAGGATCAGAGGGGGTACGGCTTGGTCATCGGCCAGCGAGGCCAGGCGCCCGAGCAGTCGCTCCCGGGCCCCGAGGTCGAGACCGGCCGCCGGCTCGTCCATGAGCAGGAGATCGGGGGTCCCCATGAGGGCCCGGGACAACAGGACCTGTTGGCGCTCACCTTCGGACAGCAGGCCGAACGGTCGCTCAGCAAATCCGGCCTCACCGAATCCGGCGTCGGACAACAGGGCGTGGGCCTCGTCCCGATCCTGCTCGGTGTACTCGTTCCACCACGTCTCCAGGGCGGCATGGCGCCCGGTGAGCACCACGTCGAGCGCGGGGAGCTCAGGGCGCAGGGTGCGGCTGACCGAAGCGCTGACCAGGGCGATGCGTCGACGAAGCTGACGCATGTCCACCCGGCCGAGCCG
>DASZJN010000235.1:0-6158 GCA_035948045.1 Acidimicrobiales bacterium
ATCCTCCGGTCCCCCGTCGAACGGCGACCCGAACGGGCCCGACAGCCCCTCCGTGGGACCGTTCCATGACAGACTCGACGATCACTCGGCCCAACCGCCATACCGCCATCTGCGTCCGGTGAGCAACCGGCCGGAGGACGAACCGGGACCGGGGGGCGAGACCCAGCCGGGGCACGATGAGGAGGACTTCGATGGCCCGAATACGGGTGGTAACTGACAGCGCCTGTGATCTGAACGCCGACCTGGCCGCCCAACGGGGCGTGACCATCGTTCCGCTGTCCATCCGCTTCGGTTCCGAGGAGTTCGTCGACGGATCCACGCTCTCCACGGACGACTTCTGGGCCCGGTGCGCCGCCAGCCCGGTCCTGCCCGAGACCTCGGCACCGTCCCCCGGTGCCTTTCAGGCCGCCTTCGTGGCCGCCGACGACGACGGGTACGACGGGGTGCTCAGCATCAGCCTGTCGGCCGGAGTGTCCGCCACCTATCAGGCCGCGGTCACGGCAGCCAAGACGGTGGGGGACCGCATCCCGGTCCGCACCATCGATTCCCGGTCCATGACCATGGGTCAGGGGCTCATGGCCCTCGACCTGGCGGAGCTGGCGGCGGGTGGCGCCTCCCTCGACGAGTTGGCCGCCCGGGCCGAACACCTCATCCCCCGCACGCGGGTGTTCGGGGTGGTGGACACCCTCGAGCATCTCGAAAAGGGTGGTCGGATCGGGGGGGCCCGAGCCCTTCTCGGCTCGCTCCTTTCGATCAAGCCGGTCGTCACCCTGGTCGACGGCGTGGTGGCCGAGGAGTCGAAGCAGCGCACCCGGGGCCGTTCACTGCGCTACCTGGCCGACAAGGCCAAGACGGCGGCGCCCCTCAGCCGACTGGCGGTGTGCAACGGCGCGGCCACCGACATCGACGAATTCCTCGAGATGATGGAGGGCGTACAGACCCAGCACCCGCTGGTCGTGGTCGACCTCGGTCCGGTGGTCGGCACCCACACCGGCCCGGGCACCATCGGTGTGTGCATGGTGGCGCCGGACTGACACCGACGGCCCAGCCATTGGGTGCATCGTCGCAGGTGCACCGGCAGGACATGGGGCCCGTCGGACTATCCTCGCACCATGGATCCGAAGCCCGAATCTCCCGCTTCACGCCTTCCCGGCTCGAGTGCCGTCGGCGATCTGCCCACTCGCGGCGCCGATCTGATCGACACGCTGGTCGCCCTCCTGCGGGACAAGGCGGTCCGTCCGCTGACGCTGGCCACCCGGGCCGTGGTGTTCGGGATCATCATCTTCGCCGCCACCGTGGTGACGGTGACCCTGCTGTCGATCACTCTCATCCGGCTCCTCACCGTCTATGTGTTCGACGGCCGAGTGTGGCTGTCGGACCTGGTGGTGGGGGCGGTCTTCGTCATCGCCGGCATCGTGGCCTGGAGCCAGCGGTCCGAACCGACCGCCTCCTCCGAAGGTGCAGCATGACCGAGTCCCGCCAGGTGGTGATCATCGGATCGGGGCCCGCCGGTCTGACCGCGGCCATCTACGCGGCGCGAGCCCAGCTGGCCCCGTTGGTCATCGAGGGTGAGCCGTCGTCGACCAGCGACCAACCGGGCGGGCAGCTGATGCTGACCACCGACGTGGAGAACTACCCGGGGTTCGTCAGCGGGATCATGGGGCCCGAGCTGATGTCCGCCTTCCGGGAGCAGGCCGCTCGATTCGGGGCCGACTACGTCACGGCCAAGGCCTCACGGGTGGAGCTGTCCCGGCGGCCCTTCAGCGTGTGGGTGGGCGACCCCGACGCCGAAGAGCCGACCTATTCCGCCGAGTCGTTGATCATCTCCACCGGGGCGCAGGCCCTCATGCTCAATCTCCCCAACGAGGAACGGCTGGTCGGGTACGGGGTGTCCACCTGTGCGACGTGCGACGGATTCTTCTTCCGCCAGCGCGACATCGCCGTCGTGGGCGGCGGCGACTCCGCCCTGGAAGAGGCCTTGTTCCTCACCCGGTTCGCGGACAAGGTCACCGTCATCCACCGACGCGCCGACCTGCGGGCCTCCAAGGTGATGCAGCAACGGGCGTTCAAGAACGACAAGATCGAGTTCCTCTGGAACACCTCGGTGGTCGACGTGCTCGGCGACACCACCGTCAGCGGGCTGCGGGTCCGGGACAATCAGAGCGAGGAGGAGTCAGACCTCAAGGTGTCCGGGCTCTTCGTGGCCATCGGCCACGAACCCAACACCTCGCTGTTCAAGGGCCAGCTCGAGATGGAGGAGAACGGGTACCTGCGCACGTTCGACGGGACTCGGACCAACGTCGACGGCGTGTTCGCCTGCGGTGACGTGCAGGACCACCGCTACCGCCAGGCGATCACTGCGGCCGGCTCCGGTTGCATGGCCGCCCTCGATGCCGAGCGCTGGCTGGAAGACCGGGCTGCGGCCCACTGAGCAGCTCCTCGGGGCTGGGGGTCCGGGCGCCCGATTCCGCCCGATCCCACCGTGCGGGTGGGCGACCAGCCCCGCAACCGGGGAGGGGCGGTGTGACCTCGCCGCCACGGCCGGCGGGAATGCGCACGACCCCTCGGGGGTTGACATAGCGTGTCCCAGTCAGGGACGCCGAGGCAGGGCCCGCACACCGGGCAGGAGGAACAGCCGTCATGAGTGAGAAGATCACAAACCTGAGCGACGCTAGCTTTGACGAACATGTCAAGTCGTCGGACGTTCCGGTGCTGGTGGACTTCTGGGCGGAGTGGTGCGGCCCGTGCAAGATGATTGCTCCGGTGCTCGAGGAGATCGCGTCCGAGCAGGCGGGCAAACTCGGAATCGCCAAGCTCAATATCGACGACAACCTCGACATCACGAGACGGTTCGACGTCATGAGCATTCCGACCCTGATCCTGTTCAAGGATGGCGAGCCGGCCGCCCGGATCGTCGGGGCCAAGGGCAAGGGCCAACTCCTCCAGGAGCTTTCGGCCCACCTCTCGTAGGGAGGGCCGTCCCGCGTCGGGAACCGCCGCGCTGGTTACCGAGGGTCCCCCGGGCCACGGGCCCGGTGTGAGTCCAGACCCTGGGATCCGGCTCGACGTCGGCGATTCCGGACCAGCCGCCGCCGACGTCCAGCGGCGCCTCCGACAGCTCGGGTTCTCGACCGGCATCGACCCGGAAGGCTGGTACCAAGTCGGGACCAGGGCCGCCGTCCAGGCGTTTCAGCACCGGCGGGGACTGCGCGTCGACGGGGTGTGCGGCGTCCAGACCTGGTCCGCCCTGGTCGAAGCGGGGCGAAGGCTCGGTGATCGCTTCCTGTACCGCCGGACCCCCATGCTCAGGGGTGACGATGTTGCCGAACTGCAACAGCGGCTCAGCGCCCTCGGTTTCGACACCGGGCGGGTGGACGGCATCTTCGGCGACCTGACGTCGGCCGCGCTGGGAGAGTTCCAGCGAAACGTGGGGCTGCCCGTCGACGGGATCGCCGGCGCCTCCACGGCCTCCGAGCTCCTTCGCTTCGGCACCCGTCACGACGATACCGAGTTGGTCACCTCGGTGCGGGACCGGGAGCGGCTCCGCCAGTCACCACGGACGCTGGCCGAACGGCGGGTGGCCATCGGCGAGGAGGGCGGGCTCGACGCCACCGTGGCCGCCCTGCGACGGCTGCTGGTGGCCCACGGCGCCGTCGTCACGACCCACCACCACCCCGACGGGTCCATCCAAGCCTCGGAGGCCAACGCCGCCGGGGCCGAGGTGTACATCGGACTGCGCCTCGACGCCGGGCCGCGCCACTGCTCGACCGCCTACTACGCCGGCTACCGGTACTCCTCCCCGGGGGGCCGGCGCCTCGCCGAACTCCTCCAGGACAGGATGTGCACCTCCCTCGACCTCCCCGACGGCGGAAGCCAGGGCATGGCGTTGCCACTCCTCCGGGAGACCCGCATGCCCGCGGTCATCTGCCAGGTCAGCCCGGCCAGCGTGGTGGTGGAGCAGTCGCCGGTGATCGCCCGGGCCGTCGTCGACGCTCTGGCCGAATGGGCGGGCACACCCTGGGACTAGATCCACTCCCCCACTGTCGACCTCTACCTGATACCGGGTCTGGACGTAATCCACAACGTCATGCACAGGTTGTGGATTACGCTCTACCGAGGGTTCAGGGATCGAATACCACTGAGAGTGACTCAAATACCCCAATAATAGGGTTATGTCAGGTGCCAGTCACTATCCGTGGTTGTCCTCAGACCGCCCGCAATTCGGTTCTGCCCACCATCAACTTGTAGATCCGCTCGAGGTCCTCGAGCGTGGCGAACTCCACGACCACCTTGCCGCGCTTAGACGTGAGGTCCACCTTCACCCGCGTGTTGAGGTGACCGGACAACAGCTCCTCCAACTCCAGGATCCCGGGCGGAGGCAGGCGTCGCTCAGCCGAGCCCGAACCGGCCCCGTTGGCTCCCCTCGAAGCCGGGCCCGCTCCCCCGTCCGCCCCCGTCTCGCTCTCCTGGGCATGGGCACGCATCAACTCTTCGACGGCCCGCACGGTCAGCCCGTCGGCAACGATGGACTTGGCCAGCACCTCCTGATAGCCGCGGTCCGGAGTCCCGAGCAGTGCCCGCGCGTGACCGGGCGTGATCTGCCCTTCCGCCAGGAGACGCTGGACTCCGGCCGGCAACTGCAGCAGCCGGAGGGTGTTGGTCACCGAGGTCCGGCTCTTGCCCACCCGGGTCGCCACCTGGTCGTGGGTGTGTCCGAACTCCTCGATCAACTGCTGATAGGCGGCTGCCTCCTCCAGGGCGTTGAGGTCCTGCCGGTGAAGGTTCTCCACCAGGGCCTGCTCGAGGCTCTCCGTCTCACTCGAGGTCTGCACCAGCACAGGGATGGTCTGGAGCCCGGCCCGTCGGGCCGCCCGCCAGCGGCGTTCGCCGGCGATCAGCTCGAAGTCGTCGGCCGCCTCGCCCCCGATCTGGCGAACGAGAACAGGTTGCAGTATCCCGAGCTCCTTGATCGAGGCAGCCAGCGACGACATGGTGTCCTCGTCGAAGTTGACCCGCGGCTGGCGCGGGTTGGGCTTGATGCTGCCGATCGGAACTTCCCGCAACGCAGACGATCGGTCGCCGACCACCTCGTTGGGGATGAGGGCGCTCAGCCCCTTCCCCAGCCCGCTACGACGTGCCACCGCTGACCTCCTTGGCTAGTTCGCGATAGGCGATGGCCCCGCGCGAGACAGGATCGAAAGCAGTGATGGGTTGCCCGAACGAGGGTGCCTCGGACAGCCTCACCGTCCGCGGGATCACGTTCCGGCACACCTTGGAGCCGAAGTGGAGCCGAACCTCTTCGGCCACCTGATCGGACAGCTTGGTGCGAGCGTCGTACATGGTGAGCACGATGGTCGAGATGTCCAGGTTGGGATTCAGGTTGGACGCCACCAGATGCACGTTGCGCATCAGCTGGCTCAGACCTTCGAGGGCGTAGTACTCGCATTGGATCGGCACCAGCACCTCATCGGCAGCAGCCAAGGCGTTGACGGTGATCAGGCCCAGGGACGGGGGACAGTCGATCAGCACGTAATCGAAATCGTCCAGAACCGACTCGATGGACTTCTTGAGCTTCAACTCTCGACTGAAGGCAGGCACCAGTTCAATCTCCGCTCCGGCCAAGGCAATGGTGGCCGGGGCCACGAACAGGTTCTTCATGCTGGTGGGCTCGACACAGTCCTCCAGTGACGAGTCCCGCATCAACACGTCGTACATCGAGAGCTCGAAGTTTCGGGCATCGATCCCCAACCCGGTGGTGGCATTGCCCTGGGGGTCCAGATCGATGACCAGGACTCGGAATCCGAGCTCGGCCAGGGCGGCGCCGAGGTTCACCGAGGTGGTGGTCTTGCCCACACCGCCCTTCTGATTGGCCACGGCCATCACGCGGGGGAGGGCGTTGCCCGAGGCGGCCTGGGGGGCAACGTCGGGCTCGTCTGATTCAGCGTTGGATGCTGGCTCGTCGGCGAGGGCCCGATCGACACTCGGGGCGTCCGATTCGGTTTGCGCCTTCTTGATCGGAATCGAGAGGACGTCCGCAGACGGTGGGTCCACGGGCGGCGCTATCTCGACCGGCTCGCTGACCGAATCGACGTGCTCTACCACCGCCGGCGCCGGTCGGGGGCCCCCGACCTCTGACCGTTCCCGTTCACTCGTCGGCG
>DASZJN010000236.1:0-16272 GCA_035948045.1 Acidimicrobiales bacterium
ACGGGATCACTCCCGAGCGGGGTCACCTTCACGCCGGCGACCGGCGTGCTGGCCGGGACCCCGAGCGTGACCGGGACGTTCCCCATCACCTTCACCGCTAGTAACGGTGTCGGCTCACCGGCAACACAGGGCTTCACCCTCACCGTGTTGGGCTTCCACGTGTCCACGTCGTCCTTGCCGAACGCCGTCATCGGCTCGGCGTACAGCGTGCAGCTCCAGACGCAGGGCGGAACACCCCCCTACAAGTGGAAGAAGACCACCAAGTTGCCCAAGGGGCTCAAGCTAAGCAGCTCGGGCCTGCTGGCGGGGACGCCATCCAAAGGGCCGGGAAGCTACAGCATCGGTGTGATGGTCACCAGCAACAAGACGGCCATGGCAACGGCAACGCTTCCCCTCATCGTTGACCAGGCCCCGGCGATCACGTCGACCAGCACCACCTCGTTCAAGGAGAACGCCGCAGGCTCGTTCACGGTGACCACCTCCGGCTTTCCGGTCCCGACCGTCGCCGAGACGGGCGCTCTGCCCGCCGGAGTGACCCTGACCTCCGGCGGCGTCCTTTCCGGCACGCCGACGCAGAGCGGCACCTTCGCGGTCACCCTCACGGCAACCAACGGCATCGGTTCCCCAGCCTCCCAGAGCTTCACGCTGACGGTCATCGCGCCACTGGTCATCACCACGACCTCGCTCCCGGGAGCAACGCCGGGATCCTCCTACACGGCCCAACTGGCTGCCTCCGGCGGTGTGCCCCCGTTCAAGTGGAAGAAACTGTCGGCACTGCCCAAGGGCCTGAAGCTGAGCAGCTCCGGAGCGATCACCGGGACCCTGAGCTCCAAGGTGGCACCCGGGACCTATCCGGTGAGCGCGCAAGTCACCGACAAGGAGGGGAAGGTCCACACGTCGGCCCAGAAGACGATCAACCTGGTGGTCTCCTAGCGTCCCGCTGGCAGCCGAACACCCGGACACCCCAACCGTCTCGGAGCATCACAGCGTCGCGTCGGCTCGCGGAGGCCAGGGTCGGCGCGCCTGCTCATTCGGGTACAAATGAGCACCGGGGGATTGAAGTCGGGCCGTGTGCCCGTCCGCCCCTTGGCCCGACCGTGGCAGATGATCTTCGCAATCCGTTGTCTGGAGCCCGTTGGGTCGGCGTCCGCCTCGGACGTACCGAGGGCGAACCGATCTCGGCGGACGGAAGACCCGAGAGACCGAGATCCGGGGCCGGCGACCGCCTCCTGGAGGCCCGGTAGGGGCCCTCCACCCCGGCCTGCCATCCCATTCGGGTCAGGTCCATCACACGCTGTCGGACGTCCGCATCTGTGCCTGGACGGTTGCCTGCGTGCCGCCAGCGTCACGTTCAGGTAACCCGCAAGTTATCTCTTTGTGTCAGCGGTCAATTTCGATTGACTCGGGTTCCGGGCCATGACAGAACACTAGTGACAGCCAGGATCGGCGGTCAGTCTGCACGAAGAACAGTCCTCAATCCACGCCCCAAAGAGATGCCCGGGTGGGCATCGAACCAACAAGGAGCCATCTGAGACATGAACCTCTTCCCCTCCAGAAACAGGCGCCCGCGGCGTGGCCGAATGGCCACGGCAGCGATCGCCGGAGCTGCGGCCATGGTCGTAGCGGGCACGTTGGGAGCGGGCGTCGCCGGCGCTGCCCCCAACGCCGGCGCGCCGCAGTTCAACTCCACCCAGGCTTCCTCGCTCATCCGGGGCTCTGGCTCTGACACCACCGTCTTCATGATGCAGAGGATCGGCGACCTCTACACGACCGCCGGGCTCTACGGATGCCAGTTGGTCACGGCGGCTGGTCAGGCTCAGTTCGGTGCCGGAGTATCCGTCGCCGGCAACATCAACCAGAACTGCCAGGCCGGCTCGGCCGACATCGCCACCACCGACGACGCCGACAACTGGAACCGCGTCGAAGTGGTCCAGGGCATCAACAGCGTCGGATCGGGCGCCGGTCAGAACCAGCTGTGCAACGCCGTCAACAAGCCAGTGGGGCTCAATGTCGACTTTGCCCGCTCGTCCAAGCCGAGTGCCAATATCGGCGGCTGCAACGAGCAGGAGCTGGGTTACGCCAAGGACGGGGTGCCGATCGTTGACTTCCCGACCATCAACCCCTCCACGTTCGGGACCTCGACGTTCGGTGCCGGCGCCGTGGCCGGAAATGCCTACCCGAGCGGCGCCTACAGTTCCATCAACGGCGGCCTGGTGGGCCCGGTTGCCAAGGGATGGCTCCCTGGCGACAACCCGGCGGGCACGTCCAACAAGGGCACCCAGGTCGGCTCCATCTCCAATGTCGGTGCTGTTGACACGAGCGTGGCCTTCCGTCTGTGGTGCGCCCCGCACGGCGGCGGAAACGCCATCACCGACTGGGGCCAGATGACCAACCTCGGCCCGAACCTCGAGGTCAACGTGGACACGGTCAGCGGATCGCCCACGGCCACCATCGACGCCAGCAGTGGCGCGACCTTCCCGGCCACCATCGGGGCCGGTAATGCGGTCACGGATCCGTTCGCCACGGTCGGAGTGACTCCGTTCGCGGCGGGAACGACCAGCGGAGCGGGCGGCGCAGCCACCATGGCCATGAGCAACAACGCCACCGCCACGGGCACCTTCACCCTGACCTTCGCCACCGGCGCAGCCAAGCTGGCCCAGGGCAGCGGCGTGTCGATCGGTATTCCGATCCGCATCGTGGGACTGAACACGGGATCGGGCACGACGTTCACGTTCGCCCAGTTCGCTGACGGTCAGACCCGCGATGCGGCCAACGGATGCACCGCCTCGGCGACGCTCTCCAACCAGAACGCGGCCAACGACCCGGCGGGAGCCACTGCCCCCGCAGGGAACCCGTTCCACGTTGCCCTGGAGAACAACGCCCACCAGCTGGAGCTGTTCTCGCAGTCCGACTTCCCCTCGGACAACGTCGATCAGGCCATCGAAGAGGCGACCTCGCTCTACTTCATGTCGAACGGGGTGTACAACACCAACGCCTACGTGGGTCAGACGACCATCAACGGAACGAACTTCGCCGCCAACCTGGTCGGTGAGAACGGCACGTTCTCCGGTGCGACCACGGAGTTGAACAACACCTATCCGACGGCCCGGACCCTGTCCAACATCACCAACGCGGTGACGGTCAGGCAGTCGACGGCCGGACTGATGAACTGGATCTGCGACTCGAACTCGGACTTCACCAAGGGTACGGACCTCAACAATGGTTCGAACTACGACGCCGAGTTGAGCAACATCATCTCGACCAGCTTCGGGTTCCCCCGGTTGACCGACTTGAGCAGTCCAGTGGCCGCCACACCGGCCGACAACGTCGTCGCACCCAATGACGACTGTGTCGCTCACATCCCGGTGACCACCGACGGGACCACGGCCAACGTGACGTACGCCGGGATCAACGGGCCGAACTTCCCGACGTCGATCGTCGCCGGAGGAACCGTCACTGGCACCGGCGTGCCTGCCGGTACCACGGTGACAACCGCCGGTGGATCGTCCACCGTGACGCTGAGCAACACGCTGGCCTCGGGCAGCTACACCCTGTCCTTCGTCGGTGTGCCAGGAGTGACCACCACGTCAGGTAACCCGTAGGAGCGGCCAACATTCAGCGCCGTGTGACCTGGCGTCACGCGTCGCAGGCACTACCCGAGACCCGGGGTCTGGCGAGCAATCGCCGGGCTCCGGGTCAAGGGGTGTCAGGGGGACAATGCGCAAACAGAACGGCAGGCGCTGCAGGAGTGAATGGCAACAGTGAGGAATCGACCAGGTGAGCGCACGAGATGACGGGGCACACATGATGCGAAACGGCGCGGGCAGGCGTCACCTCACCTCAAACCGGAGCAAAGGGAATTCGCTCAGGGTCCTCCAGCT
Source organism: Acidimicrobiales bacterium (assembly GCA_035948045.1). Lineage (GTDB taxonomy): Bacteria > Actinomycetota > Acidimicrobiia > Acidimicrobiales > RAAP-2 > Bog-756. Next base: position 3,882 of record DASZJN010000236.1, read on the forward strand.
TTCGGGTGCACTTCTGTTGGTCATCGGTGCAATCACCGCCGTCGCCCTCATGGGGACCGCCGGTGCCGGGACAGGAGTCGGGGCCTCCGGCAACACGGTTCCGGGCGCCGCCGCCGCCCAAACTCCCTTCACGCCGAACTCACCCTTCGACAGCGGCCAGCCTATCGACGTGGTCATACCCCCCAATGGCATTCTGACTCCGGGGGCCACAATCTTCGTCCTCGAGTGCGCCGCCCCCAACGGGGTCAATCCGACCATGATCACGAGCTGCGACGGCAACACCGCCTATGCGGGGGGCACGATCTCGGTCAACAGCGACGGATCGCTCGACGTCATCCACAGTTCGACCCTCTCGGGCCTGCCCTACAACGTCTATGCCCTGCCCGACGCCCACAGCCTCGGCGAGGGCCCGGCCGGCGTTCCCAAGTGCGGCCTCGGAGCGGCCAACGAGTGCGTGCTCTACATCGGGCAGGGCGGGGGCAGCGACCCCGGCCTGTCCCAGCCCCATTTCTTCTCGCAACCCTTCCAGGTCCACACCGATCCGACCGACTCCGGCACCGCCTCACCGGGTGACGGCTCGCCCGCGGCGGTGACGCCCGTCTCGCCCACCCTCTCGACGGTGGCGCCGGCCACCCAGAGCGTGACGGCGGACGGCGCCGACCCGGCCACGGTGACGGTGACCCTCAACGACTCGGGCTCGGCCGGGGTGCCGGGCAAGTTGGTGACCCTCGCCCCCGCCGCCGGTACTTCTATCGTGACGCCGGCCTCGCCGGGCTCCGATACCACCGATGCCAGCGGCAAGGCGACCTTCCACGTCACTGACGCCGCCGCGGAGACGGCCACCTACCACGCCACCGACAGCACCGACACCATCTCGGTGACCCAGACGGCCCAGGTCACCTTTGCCGCTCCCACGGTCAACCAGGGCGCCTCGTCGGTCATGGCCAACCCGACCGCAGTGGGCACCGGCCCCTCGACCCCGTCGACCATCACCGTCACCCTGAAGGACAACTCGGTCCACGGCTCGCCGGCACCGCTGGCCGGCCGGACGGTCACGGTGGCGGGGCTGACCGGCGGCTCCGTCGTCGTTCCCGCCACCTCCGGATCGAACGTGACCAATGCCGCCGGCGTGGCCACCTTCCTGGCCACCGATACGGCCAACGAGGCGGTCACCTACAAGGCCACCGACACCACCGACTCGGTCGTGCTCACATCGACGGCCACGGTGACCTTCGGCTCGGCCACGCTGACCGTATCCGCCGGCGCCTCCACGGTGACGGCCAGTCCGTCCGCGGCCCTCACCGGTTCGGGGGCGGGGACCACGGTGACCGTCACCCTCCTGACATCGGGCAGCACCCCGGTGCCCAACAAGAGCGTGACCCTCTCACCCTCGGGCGCCGCCACCTACCTGGGCAGCCCGAGCGGAACGGCGACCTCGGTGACCGATTCGACGGGCCAGGCCAAGTTCACCGTCACCGACCTCACCGCCGAGTCGGTGACCATTACCGCCACCGACACCACCGACACCCTCCCCATCACCGCCACCGCGGTGGTGGTCTTTTCGGCCCCGCCCCCGCCCACCATCTCGCCCACCGCATCGACCGTGACGGTCAGCAGCTCGCCGGCGCCCGCCGACGGCTTCAGCCAGGCCCTGATCTCCGTCACCGTCATGAATACGGCCGGGCTGCCTGTGCCGGGCGTGACCGTAACGGTGACGGGGAACCCCAGCACGAGCGTCCTCATCGAGCCATCCACGAGTGACCAGATACCCGGCGTCACCGACAGTTCCGGTGGCGTTCATTTCTCAGCCCGCGACACGGTGGCTGAGACGGTGACGGTCTCGGCCGTCGCCGGTGTGACCGCGACCTCCACGGGAGTCCCCCTTACTGCGCAGCCCACCATCACCTTCACCGCCGGCACGGCGGACGCGGGGCAGTCGACCGTGGCTGCCAGCCCGCTCAATGTGGCGGCCGACGGGACGGCGGCATCCACAGTCACCGTGACGCTGACCGACCACTCGAACAACGGGATCGCGGGAAAGACGATCACCCTGATGCCGTCCGGGGGGAGCTCGGTGATCGCGCCGCCGATGGCAACCACCGACACGCACGGTGTGGCCACCTTCTCGGTCACCGATGCGAAGACCGAGGTCGTCACCTACACCGCCACCGACACGTCGGACGCCCTTCCCCTCTTCCAGCTGGCCACGGTCACCTTCGGGACCCCACCGCCCGTGATCCCGGCCCAGGCGGATTCCACCGCCGTCACCAACGCGTCGAGCGTGGCCGGAGACGGCACCACGGCGGCCACGATCAAGGTGGAGCTTCGGGACGCAAACGGGACGCCGGTCACGGGCAAGACGGTGGCGCTGAGCGCCTCGGGGGGTAGCTCCGTCATCACCGTCTCCACCGCGACGCCCTTCATCGTCACACCGAAGGCAACCCCGGGTGTCCGGCCCCGTGCCGCCTCGGCGTCGACGACCACGTCGACCAACAGCAACGGGAACGCCTATTTCGACGTCACCGACAAGACGGCAGAGGTGGTCACCTACACGGCGACGGATACCACCGACTCGACGGCTTCCCTGGCGGGCTGGACGGTGGCGGTGACGTTCACGGCGGCGACGGCCACCACCTCGACCACCACCACGGCGCCGGCCCCCACGTCCACCACGACCACCGCGCCCGCGGCGCCGGCGTCGGGCGCATCCGGTGGGGCCACACCAACGGACACCTCCTCCTCGGGCACTTCCGGGAGTGGTTCATCGGGTTCGGGCAGCGGGTCGGGGCCGTTGCTGGCCTTCACGGGCGCCCCGGGGGCCCTCCCTTGGCTGTTCGGGCTCGGGTCGCTGTGCCTGCTGCTCGGCACCGTGGGACGCCGGACCCTGGTCGTCAGAAGGAGGGATCGGTCATGAGTTCCCCGTCATTCGACGGGCCGAGGCGCTCGCGACAGCCATGGATCCTTGGCGCCCTCGCCGTCGCCGTGGTGATCGTCATCGTGCTCGTGGTCACCCTGACCTCCGGCGGCAATGCGTCGCCCACGGTCGGAGCGGGTGGGCGACCGATCGTCGTCATGAGCCCGTCGCCCGGCTCGTCCAGCTACCGCGACGCGCAGCAGATCCAGCTGTCGGTCGGGCCCAACAAGTACTTCGTGCCCTACACGAGAATCGTGGTCCTCGAGTGTGCCGATTCCGGCGGCCAGACCTCCAATCTGCCCAAGAGCGACGTGGGTTGCGACGGCAACACGGTGCAGGGCTTCTCGATCCTGGTGAACAAGGACGGGAGCTTCTCGACCGACCACTATCAGCTGTTCTCGCTGCCGAACACGGTGCTGGGCGAGCCAGCCGATAATCGACCGGCCTGCAATCAGAGCCAGACCTGTGTGCTGTACGTGGGCCAAGACCAGACCAACTTCACGGCCCCGAAGGTCTTCTCGGCGCCGTTCACCATCGTGGCCACCAACGTGCCCAAGGCGCTGAAGCGATGAGGGAGGCGACAGCTCCTCGAAGACTCCGCCTCCCCCGGGTCCTCTGTGTCGGGGGTGCGACCCTGGTCCTGGCCGGCGCACTGCTTTCCTCGGTGTCGACCGAGGCCCGGGCTGCGCCGGCAACGCCCACGTTGACGATCACGCCCGGTGCGGCGGGCCACCCCTATGCGAGCGGCCAGTCCATCAACATCTCGGTCGGGCCCAGTTCGAGATTCGCCGCCTATTCGCGCATCGAGATACTGGAGTGCGCGGCTCCCAACCGTGTCCTTCCGGTCGACGACACCAGCTGTGACGGGAACACTGCCCAGTATGGGTCGGTCCTGGTGGGTTCCGACGGAAGTTTCGCCGTTCCGGCCTACACCATCTACCAACTGCCCAACTCGGCGCTCGGCGAACAGGCGAACCACGCGCCGAAGTGCGACCGGTCGCAGGAGTGCGTCCTGTACATCGGACAGGACCAGAACGACTTCACCCAACCGAAGCTGTTCTCGGCTGCATTCACTGTGGATCCCTCCAGCTCGCCCACGCCCTCACCTCCCGCCGGCCCGGCCGGCGCGGGCTCGACGGGCGCCGCCGCAGCGAGTTCCGGTGCGGCCGGAACGGGCCCATCGGGGACACCGCAGCCGCACAGTTCCGCTGGGGCCACTTCGCCGGCCGACCCGAGTGCCGCGGTATCCCTCTCGCCAGGATCCTCCTCGACACCGGCAGGCGTACTGGCGTACACGGGTATCGCCGGCCTTCCCTGGCTCTTGGGCATCGGAACGTTGATGATGCTGCTGGGCACGGCCGGCACCATCCGAGGCCGGAGGACGACGTCATGACGACGCTTCTCGAGGCACCTCCCCAACCTCCGCGCTTCGATCCCGACGTCCCTATCGAGCTGACCAGGGCCGACACCGGCGCAGACCGTGCCTTTCGGATCCTGTTGGCGGCGAGCAGCACCGTCGTCCTGGCCATCCTCGTCGCTGTGGTCGCCTTCTTGGCGGTGGACGGTTGGCAGGCGCTCCAGAAGGCCGGCACCAAGTTCTTCATCGGTGTTACCTGGGCTCCCGAGCTCGGGCGCTTCGGGATGCTGCCCCTGTTGGGAGGATCGGTCGCCATCGCCCTGGTGGCCCTGATCCTCGCCCTCCCCATCTCGCTGGCCACGGCGTTGATGATCAACGAGTACCTTCCTCCTCGCCTCCGTCCCTTCCTGACCGGGGTCGTCGATCTGCTGGCCACGGTGCCGAGCATCGTGTACGGGTTCTGGGGTCTCGAGCTGATATCGGGGTTGCAGGCGGCACCGGCGAAGTGGCTGGTGGACCATTTCAGCTTCGTGCCCTTCTTCCGGACGCCTCAGCCCGGGGGCTACGTGGACTCCATCTTCGCCGTCGGGTTGGTGTGCGCGGTGACCATCATCCCGATCATCACCTCGGTGAGCCGCGATGTGATGTCGCAGGCCCCCCGTGACGTATGCGAAGCGGCCATGGGTCTCGGCGGGACGCGGTGGGGGATGATCACCGATGTGATCCTGCCCTTCTCGCGGAGCGGGATCGTGAGCGCTGCGCTCCTGGGCCTCGGCCGCGGGTTGGGCGAAACCATGATCGTCGTCCTCATGCTGTCGACGGCCAACAAGTGGACGACGGCCATCATGGGCCCGCAGGGACTGGGGTCCATTGCCAAGCAGATCACCGAGTACTTCCCGACCTCGTCCTCCATCGGGAGGAGCGCGCTGGTCCTGCTCGGCCTGGTCCTCTTCGTGAGCACCCTGGTGGTCAATGCCATCTCACGCATGATCGTCAACCGGGCCGGGCGGCAGCAGCCATGAGCCGTCCTCCGGTCCCGGTCGGCAACGTGGCCCCCGCTGGACGAGCCCTGCCCGGCGACCCGTTCGGGCGCGGCCCGTCGCCGTCCGTCGATCGGCCGCAGCGGCGCCGGCGGGTCACCGGTCAGCAGCTGGTCCAGCTGATCGGGTCGGCGGCCGCCTCGCTCTGTCTCGTCGGGCTCCTCTTCTGGGTGACCGGAGTGTCGGGACCGATCGGATTCGGCGTCCTGGCGTGCGTGGTGTTCCTCACCATCTACGCCATCGTGTGCTGGCGGGCCTACGGCGTCCTGTTGATGAAGGACCGGCTGGCCACCGTCGTCGTGTGGATAGGGGCCCTCCTCGCCATGATCCCCCTGGCCGCCGTCATCCTCTACGTGATCGTGAAGGGGGCCTACGTGGCCCTGGCCCACTTCCCGCACTTCTTCACCGCCGACATGTCAGGACTGAGCGCCGATGCCCCGACCTCCGCGGTCGGCGCCGGTGCGGCCATCGTCGGGACCGTCGAGCAGGTCGGCATCGCCGCCGCCATCTCCGTCCCCCTGGGCATCTTGACCGCCACCTATCTGGCCGACTCGAGGTCTCTCTACGCCCGGATCGTCAGCTACGTGGTCGACGCCATGACCGGGGCCCCGGCCATCATCGCCGGCCTCTTCGTCTACCTGTTCTGGGTGACGCCCCGGGGGCACTCCGGAAAGTCCGGCTTCGCCGCCGGCATGGCGCTGGCGGTGATGATGCTCCCGATCGTGACCCGGGCCTCCCAGGAGGTGGTCTCCATCGTCCCCGGCTCGCTGCGGGAGGCGGCCCTGGCCCTCGGGGCCCCGCAGTGGCGGGTGCTGGTTCGGATCGTCCTGCCTACGGCGCGGGCCGGGCTGATGACCGCGGTCATCTTGGGCACGGCCAGAATCGCCGGCGAGACCGCACCCATTCTGTTCAATGCCGGTGGCAACAAGTCGTACAACTGGAACCCGTTCAGCGGGCAGCAGGACAACCTGCCCTTGCGCATCTACGACCTGATCTTCCAGCCCGGCATCAACGTGGTCAAGGACGCCTGGGGTGTCTCGTTCGTCCTCGTCCTGATGGTCCTGATCCTGTTCGTGCTGGCCAGGGTGGCCGGGTCATCGCGACCGGGCCGGCACCTGATTCCCCGCCTCAGACGAGCGCATCCGCAATGACCAGAGCCCTTATGACCCCACGACACCAACGAAGCGATGTCATGACCAGTTCACCGAGTTCCCAAGAGAGGGTGGCAATGAAGACCGTACGACCCGTGACGTCGAGGAGCAACGACAGGAGAAGTTCGAGGCGGGCGGGAGTCCGAGTTGCAGTGGCGCTGGTTGCCACCGGTGTGGTCATGGCTGGCCTCACCCTTCCTGCGTCGGCTGACCCGCTGGCGTCCCCGTCGGTCACGAGCACGACGGGAACACCCTCGGGGACCGGCGCCACCACCACTCCCACAACTCCCGCTGCACCCACGACCACAAGCACCACGGGCGGCGGCGGTTCCCCAGCCGGCAACGTGCTCATTCCCAATCGGTCGATAGCCCACGCTGGGACGGCGCTCAACGGAGCAGGCTCGTCCTTTGCAGCTCCGGCGATCGAAACATTCCAGAAAGTCGTCCAGAACCCTCCCTACGGCCTGACCATCAACTACACGAGCACGTCGTCCGGTGACGGGCGCTACGAGTTCACCAACGGGACCACCGACTTCGCGGTGAGCGACATCGCCTACGGGCTCGGGGGCACCGATTCCAGCCCACCGACCTTCCCGTACATCTATGTCCCGATCACCGCCGGCGGGATCGCCTTCATGTACAACATCCCCGGCCTGTCCAAGAACCTGCAGCTCTCGAGCTACTCCACCTGCGGGATTCTGACGGGCGGCATCACCAACTGGAACGACTCCAACATCGCCAAGGACAATCCCGGGCTCTCCCTGCCCAACCTGGCCATCGTGCCGGTGACGGAGAGCGACCCCGCCGGTACCAACTACGTGTTGGAGGAGTGGTGCATCGCCGAGCAGCCCGCGTTGTGGGCCGCCTTCGCCAACAAGGAGAATGCCAACAATCCGCCTGTCGTGATCAACGCCACCAGTCCGCAGTCCGAGTGGCCACCGCTCGCCAACGGACGTGACACCACCTCGACGGCGGCGGTGACCGGCAACGTATCGACCACGGCCGGAGCCATCGGGGGCGTCCAGCTCAAGTACGCCAATGATGCCGGCTTCGGCAACGGCGACCCGTCCAAGGGGGTCGCCTCGGAGTTGAACGCCAGCAACGCCTATGCCCAGCCCTCCCCGGTGGACGTGGCCTCGGCGCTGGCCTATGCCACCCAACTGCCCAACGGCACCCATCAGCTCAATTTCAACGGTGTCGGCGTCCATGTCTACAACCCCTCCACGTACAGCTATCTCCTCTCACCGGCCGCCGGCTGGAGCGCGGCCAAGGGCGCCACCATGAGCGCCTTCGTCAACTACACCCTGACCCTCGGGCAGCAGAAGTCCCCCAGCTTCGGGTACGCCAGCCTCGGCCTGTCGTTGGAGCGTTGGGGGATCACCGAAGTGACCCAGGACGTCCCCGGAGCGGTCGCCGTGACCGATGCCGAGAAGGCCGGCTACGCCTGCGGTGACCTGACCCCGAGCGAAGTGGCCGCCGGACAGACCACGCCGACCTGCGGGGTGCTCGACCCCGGGTCGACACCTCCCATCCCACCCCCCTCCGGCGCGGGGTCTCCCTCGGCCTCCGCGGCGGCGGCCGCGGCAGCACGGACGGCGGCGGCCGCAGGCCACTCCGGTGGTGCCGGGGGCGGTTCGGGCAGCGGATCGGGCGGCGGTTCCGGGTCGGGCGCAGCGGGGGTCGACCCGTCCGTCTCGCTGTCAGGCTCGGCGCCGTTGGCCTTCACCGGCGGTGATCCTCGGCCGGTCGTGCTGGTCGGCCTGCTCCTGCTGGTGGCGGGGTGGGCCACCCGTCGTCGGCTGGTGAGGAAGCGCCGGATGAGGGGAGCGGAGTGAATCGCCGGGCCCTCGGCTCCCTGTCGTGCACCGCCGTGACCCTGGTGGTGATGGCTGCGGCCGGCATGGTGGCCGTGCCGCCGACTCCGGCCGGCGCCAGTACCGACCCGACTGCGCTGGCCGGGGAGGGGAGCACGTTCCTCCAGCCGGTGCTCACCCGGCTCCTCAACAACAGCGCAACCAACCTCGGCAGTGTGACCAACGGCTTCGTGGCCACCGGCCTCGACCCGGGGATCGCCGACCTGGTGGGGACGGCCCCCAACTCGTTCAACGCCGACTACGCCGTCTCCGAGCGCCCACTGACGGCAACCGAGGCCGGCATGGCCAAGTCCAACGGCCGGACCTTCGCCTATGTGCCGTTTGCCGCCGCACCGGTGGCCATCGGCACGCTCGTTCCCTACGCCTCCTTCAACGAGGGAGGGTCCATTGCGTCGACGGACCTCTGCCCGCACATCAACCTGACTGCCACCGCCGTGGGCGACATCTTCGGCCTGGCTACTCCACCCGTCAACGGCTGGGACGACTCGAGGTTCGCCTGCTCAGACGGAAAGGCCCTGCACGGCGGGTCATTGCTGCAGGGCGCCAACGCCGACCCGACCATGGCCAACCTCGCGGTCATGTCCTTGATGGACAACGACCCCACGGCCAAGGGGTACTTCCAAGCCAACCTCACCCAGGACGTCCCCCTGGGACTGGCGACAACCACTGACCCGACGCCGAGCGAGCACTGGCCCTATACCGGCCAGTACCTGATCGCCGGCGGTGATCAACCCTTCATCAACAAGCTCCTGAAGATCAACGCCACCACCAACGTCCCCAGCACGGCCGCCAGCGACTGGGTGCTGGGCGCGGCCTTCCCGATCTCGTCGATCTGGACTGGCTCACCACTCGGCTCCCCGTGGAACATCCCCACGGCCGCGGTACAGAACGGACAGGGCTCCTTCGTTCCCCCGTCGACGACGTCTGCGGCCGCGGCCGAGGGCGACGCCACGCTGGCCAAGACCTCCGACCCCACGACCAACAATCTGGTCACCTTCACCTCGAGCAAGACCGACGCGGCCGCCTACAACAACTTCTTGATGATGGAGGAGTATCTGGTCGTGCCGACCAACGGGCTGCCGGCCAACAAGGCCATCGCATTGGCCAGCTTCATCCGGTACGTGCTGGGCCCGAACGGCCAGCGGGACATCGGGTCGTTCGGGGCCGCCCCGGCGACTTCGGCCATGGTGACGGCCGGGCTGACGGTGGCCGCCGCCCTGGATGCCGAAGCTGCGCAGTCCGCCGCCACCGGTACGACCAGCACCACCACGGCCACGTCTACATCAACTACGGGAGGTAGCACGGCTCCCGCCTCGGGTGCGGGGTCGGGTGCCGCCTCCGCCACCGGCGACACAGGGGGCGCGACAGGAACTGGCGGCGCCGGTTCTGGCTCGGGCCCCGGTTTGGCATTCACCGGCACCTCGGCACTCGGTCCACTGGTGGGACTGGGGGCGTCGCTGGTAGTGGTGGGAGCGGTCATCCGCCGCCGGCTGCGCCGACGCTGGGCCGAGCCATGAAGTCGAACAGCCCTGTTCAGAAGGTGAGCACGATGCGAGGACCGGCATGACGACCGTCGACCACTTCTACGCCGGGACGCCGCCACAAGCGGTCCCGACGGTGCCTCACGTCCAGCCCGTGCCGGCAGGACAATCGTCGGCCCTGGGAGCGAACAACGTCAGCGCCTGGTTCGGATCGAACAAGGTCCTCGAGCGGGTCACCCTGTCCATGGAGCCGAGCAAGGTGACGGCGCTCATCGGGCCGTCGGGATGCGGCAAGTCGACCTTCTTGCGCATCCTCAACCGGATGCACGAGCTGATCCCGAGCGCCGCCCTGTCGGGGTCGGTGACACTCGACGGTGTCGACATCTACGGGCCGGCGGTACGGGTGACCGATACCCGCCTGCACATCGGCATGGTCTTTCAACGCCCCAATCCCTTCCCCACCATGACCATCGCCCAGAACGTGCTGTCGGGGCTCCGTCTCTCCGGCAACAAGGTGGCCAATCCGGACGCCCTCGTCAAGGAGTCCCTCGAGCGGGCCGGGCTCTGGAAGGAGGCCCGCAACCGGTTGAATGAGGCCGGTGGGGCCCTCTCCGGCGGCCAGCAGCAGCGGTTGTGCATCGCCCGGGCCCTGGCGGTGCGGCCGAAGGTGCTGCTGATGGACGAACCGTGCTCAGCACTCGATCCGATCTCCACCGGTGTCATCGAAGAGACCATCCGCGAGCTCAGTCACGAGATCACCATCGTGATCGTCACCCACAACATGCAGCAGGCGCAGCGGGTGTCGGAGAACTGCGCGCTGTTCCTGGTGGACGGCGAAGGTCTTCCCGGCCATATCGTCGAGGCAGGCCCGACCAAGCGCATGTTCGAAGACCCGGTGGACCCTCGCACCGCCGACTATGTCCACGGGCGGTTCGGGTGACGAGCGGAAACACGGGCGATCCCTGGGCCAACTGGCCACCGGCGCCGCCCCCGGCCATCCCCTACGCCCCGTCACCCGCCGCCGGCCCTCAGGCGTACGCGGCGCCCGCCCCCGACGATCGACGCCCGGAGCCGGGCGAATTGCACATCGTCGGGCGCCGGTCGTGGAAGACATGGCAGCTTCTCCTGGCCGTGGTCATCGCCGCCGTGCTGGGCATGGCCTTCAACGGCGTCACGGGCTCGGCCTCGGGAACGTCCGCCAGTTCGGGGTCCTCGGGTGGTTACAAATTGCCGCCGCCGAACGCGTCGACGGCCGGTGGGGGATCATCCGGGGCCGGTCACTCGTCGGCATCGACCACGACAACCACGTCAGCAGGCGGTTCCACTCCGGCTTCCGGGGCCGCGGGTTCGGTCACGACCACGACCGCCGCAGCCTCGGTCACCCAGGCGACCGGGCCCGCCACCGTGCTGATCCCCTCCACCCAGCAGTCAGGGAATTGGACGAGCGGCACCTTCAACATTGCCGGTGGCGCGTGGAACATCGGTTGGGCCTTCCAGTGCACCCCGGTGCCGGCGAGCACCCCCACCTTTGCCGTCTTCGTCGTCAACGCCGGTGCCAGTCCGGGCTCGACCCCCGCCGTCACCAGTGCGGCTGCGTCGGGTAACGCGGTGACGCCCCAGACCAGCACCGGGAGCCAGCAGATCGTGGTGCAGGCTCCCCCCGCGTGCCGGTGGGCGGTCAAGGTGACCGGCTTCAGCGGTTGACACCGGCAAACCGTGAAGGCGGCCCCCCCAGAGAGGCACCGGCCGAACGGGAGGGCCACCGTCAGCCGGCTGAATCATCGGTCAACGCGCTGGACCAGTTCGTTCAGGCCACGGTGCGGGCCGACCTCCACTGGTACGGATCGAGGGTGCCGACACCGCGAGTGACCGAAGTGCAGTCGTCGCTCCCCGCGGACGATCCCGGATCCGCGGTGAGTCGCAGCGCCCTCTCATCAGGTCCGATTCCACCCGGAGCTGCTGCAGGCCCGATACCCCCCGGGAGGATCGATCTGGGGCCTCTGCCCTCAGGGGACGAGACCGCCTACCTGGTGTCCCCGCTTCCCGGACGAGAGCTACTCCGCCCGCCCCCGGCTCCCGTCCCGACTCTGGACGTGGCGACAGACGTCCCATTGAGGGGTCCCCCTCCGGCTCCCGTCCCGACTCTGGACATGGCCACAGACGTCCCAGCGTGGAGTCCGCATCCGGTACCTGTCCCTGGTCTCGACGTGGTGACCGGCGTCCCATCGTGGAGTCCGCATCCGATGCCTGTCCCGGGTTTCGCCGTGGTGACGGATGTCCCATCGTGGAGTCCGCATCCGGTGCCTGTCCCGGGTCTGGACGTGGTCACGGACCTCCCACCCCTGACCAGGCCCGGGCCCGCAACACGCGCCGATCGCCAGGGTCGCGCTCATGCCAAGCGGATGGGCAGGCGCCGCGAGGTCCTGATCATGGCGTCCACCTGGGTGCGCAACATCGGCGCGTTGCTCATCCTCTTCGCGGTGTGGCAACTGTGGGGAACGGCCATTACCCAGCACCACAGCCAGGATGCGCTCAAGCAGCAGTTCTCCGCCAGGGTCCATGCCCACGCGGTCA
>DASZJN010000237.1:0-13212 GCA_035948045.1 Acidimicrobiales bacterium
GGCGACTGCGGGACCGGGCACGGATTCAGGGTGCTGCCCGGCGGGCTCACCCGGGTCGGAGCCACACCCGAGACGCTCATCATCTCGGGCCGGGGCGGGGGCACCAGCAAGGACACCTGGGTGGTGTCGGCCGAGCCGGCCCTCCAGCAGAGCGCCTGGCTCCGCTCGGCTCGGACCACGGCGGCTCCACCGGTGGTGCCCGACACCACCGCGCTGCTCCCGGGCCGGGTTGCCGTGGTCAACCCTCTGGGTGCCGGCGTGGTCGAGAACCCCGCCCTGACCGGTCTGCTCGGCACCCTGGCTCCGGTGCTGCTCGGAGAGGAGTTGGCGCTCAGCGGACCCGACTCGTGGTGGTGCGGGCAGGAGCCGAACCTCAGCCATGTCCTGGCCAACCTCGCCCACCTGGTCGTGCTGCCCGTGCAGCCGTCACCAGCGGTGCCTCCGGTGGTGGCGTCGACGCTGTCGGCCTCCGGCCTCGACGATCTGCGGGACCGGATCCGGGCCCGACCCGGCCACTGGGTGGGCCAGGAGATCATCGAGCCCTCCACGGCCCCTACCGTTTCCGACTCCGGGTCGCTCGAGCCCCGTCCCGTCGCCCTCCGCACCTTCGCCGTGGCCGACGCGGACGGCGACTCCGGGACCGGGCACGGATTCAGGGTGCTGCCCGGCGGGCTCACCCGGGTCGGAGCCACACCCGAGACGCTCATCATCTCGAGTCGGGGCGGGGGCTCCAGCAAGGACACCTGGGTGGCGTCGGCCGAGCCGGCCCTCCAGCAGAGCGCCTGGCTCCGCTCGGTTCGGACCGGGGCGGGTCCACCGGCGGTGCCCGACACCACCGCGCTGCTCCCGGGCCGGGTTGCCGCCCAGCTGTTCGTCCTCGGACGGACGGCCGAGCATGCCGAGTTGGTCATCCGATTGATCCGCACCGTGTTGGCCCGTCTCGACCAGCCGCTCGGAATGGGCATGGACGGCGGCGCCGAGTCGCTGCAGGTCCTGCTGTCGGTGCTCGGCACCGCATCCGGGTTCGATCCGGTGTCCGAACCCGATGTGGAGGGAAGTCAACCCGTTCCGGACCCGGTGGCCGGTCAACCGGAACCCGACCCGGAGCTCCCGTCCGATCGCCGTGCCCTGGCCCTGCTGCTCGACGCCGAGGTCGCCGGCAGTCTGGTCTCCTCGTTGGGGCTCCTGGTCGAGGCCGCCTACTCGGTGCGCGAGCAGCTCTCGAGTGACACCTGGCAGCTGGTGGGGGACGTCGAGGAGGAGTTGGCCCGGTTGCGCAACCGGCCGCCCACCCAGCTGGTCGGGCTGCAGCCCAGCCTTCAGCGGTTGCTCCTGGCTCTGCTGGCCCTGGCGGGCCTGTCGGCGGAGAGCCTCGAGCGGGACTCGGCCTGGCTGTTCCTCGACGCCGGTCGACGCCTCGAGCGGGCGCAGTCCCTGGTGAGGCTGTTGCGCTCGTTGTTGGGACGACAGCGGGCCGGAGTAGTGGAGGATCTGTTACTCGAGTCGCTCCTCAAGACGTCCGAGAGCCTCATCATCTTCCGGCGCCGATCCGGACCCACCATGCAGGTGGCGGGGGCGGTCGACCTGCTGGTCTACGACGCGGCCAACCCGCGCAGTGTCATCTACCAACTCGACCGGCTCCTCGCCCACCTGGCCGCCCTGCCCGGCCGCTCGCCTGCCGAACGGTCGGGCACCGAGGAGCAGCTCGTCCGAGAGACCACCGCCGTGCTCCAGCGGACCGACGCCGCCCAGCTGGCCACGGTCGATCCCGCCACCGGCAGCCGACCGGGGCTGGACTCGGTCCTGGGACGGGTGGAGGGTCTCCTCGACGAGCTGCTGGACAGCCTGCGGTATACCTTCTTCGTCCAGGAGAGGCTGTCGGTCCTGGCCGGCCTCGACTCGGAGAGGAGCGGCGGCCCGCCATGATGTTCCGGATCGTCCATCGCACCAACTACCGCTACAACGCACCGGTGTCGCGGGCCCGCAACGAGGCCCATCTCCGGCCCAGGGACACCGACATCCAGCAGTGCCTGACCAGTGAGCTCGTGGTCGAGCCCACCCCCACCAGCTGGACGGAACGGACGGACTTCTTCGGCAATCCGGTTGTGTCCTTCGCCGTCGACGGTCCCTTTGAGGAGCTGACGATCACCTCCACCAGTTCGGTGTCGGTAGCCGCGAACGGCCGCATGACAACCTCCGGACCCGCATGGGAGCTGGCCCGGGATTCGCTCGAGGAGGATCTGAGCCCGGACATGCTGGCCGCTCGCGAGTTCTGTTTCGAGTCCCCACTGGTGCCGCTCTCCGTCGCCATCCGTGCCTACGCGGAGCCGTCCTTTCCGGCCGGACGACCGCTGGTCGACGCCGTCTCGGATCTGATCGAGCGGATCTTCGAGAACTTCGTCTACGACCCGGGATTCACCACGGTGACCACGCCGATCGAGGAGGTGCTCCGCTTCCGCCGGGGGGTCTGCCAGGACTTCGCCCATCTGGCCATCGGATGCCTACGATCCATGGGCCTGGCCGCTCGCTATGTCAGCGGCTATCTCGAAACGGCGCCGCCACCGGGCGGGGAACGGGCGATCGGCGCCGACGCCTCCCATGCCTGGCTGGCGGTGTTCGTGCCCGGAGGCGGGTGGCTCGACGTCGATCCGACCAACGACCAGATCGTGGGCACGAGCTATGTGACGACGGCGTGGGGACGCGACTACTCCGATGTATCGCCCCTGAAGGGCATCGTGTTCGGTGGCGGGAGCTCCCACGCACTCGACGTCTCGGTCGACGTGACCCGGTCGGCGGTGGTCGATCGCTAGCCGTCTTGACCAGGTAGCCGCCGGCGTCAGACGGGGGAATTGATCAGGCTTCGGGCCGCCATGGCCAGGTAGTCGAGGAGCTCGTCCTGGCCGCCGGGGGCCAGACCGGAGGCGTGCACCGCCTCGGTCATGTGCCGGAGCCACGCACCGGCCTCGGCCTCCCCGATCACGAACCGGGCGTGGCGCATCCGCAGGCGCGGATGCCCCCGCTGCTCGCTGTAGTGGCGCGGTCCACCCCAGTACTGGGCCAGGAAGAGGGCCAGGTGGGCCTTCGACTCTGTCAGATCGTCCGGGTACATGTGCCGGAGCAACGGATCGGCCGAGACCCCGGCGTAGAACCGGTCGATGAGCGCGGTGAAGAACGGCTCGCCACCCCACCGCTCATAGGCGGTCTGCTCGGGCTCGCGCCGCAATCGCACTCCCCGACTGTATGCCGACCTCGGTTAGCCTCAGATCAACCGACCGCTGCAGGTACGGGGCATCAGGAGGTCCGCCGTGTTCGAATGGTCCGAAGAGCAGCTGATGGTCAGGGATGCCATCCGCCGATTCATCGAGGCGGAGGTGGTGCCCAACATCGACGAGCTCGAGCACGGGGACATGCCGCCCTACGACATCATCCGCAAGCTCTACGCCACCTTCGGCATGGACCAGATGGCCCGGGAACGGTTCAAGAAGCAGGTGGAACGCAAAGAGGCGGGACCCGCTGCGGCACCACAGGACGACGGGGCCGGTGGCGGCCGGGGCGACGGCGGCGCCGCCGCCCTGGCGCTCATCCCGATCATCGAGCTGTGCCACTACTGCCCGGGCATCGTGACCGCCATGGGGGTGAGCGTCGGTCTCGCCGCCGGAACCATCATGAAGCAGGGCACCCCGGCCCAGATGGAGCGGTGGGGGCTGGACCTGCTGACCGGCGAGAAGATCGGGGCCTGGGCCATCACCGAGCCCGATTCGGGATCGGACGCGCTGGGAGGGATGAAGTCGTCGGCGCGCCGTGACGGCGACGAGTACGTCCTCAACGGCAACAAGACGTTCATCACCAACGGCCCCTACGCCGACACCATCGTGTTCTACGCCAAGCTCGATGACGGGTCCGAGACGGCGATCCGCGACCGGCAGGTCCTCACCTTCGTGCTCGACACGGGGACCCCCGGACTGGATCAGTCCAAGCCCTTCCGCAAGATGGGCCTCCACTCCTCCCCCACCGGCGAGCTCTTCCTGTCCGTCGTCCGTGTGGGCAGGGACCACCTCCTGGGCGAGACCGAGGACCCGCGGGCCGGGGGCGGACGCGACTCGGCCAAGGGCAACTTCGTCACCGAACGGGCGGGACTGGCCGCCATGTCCCTCGGCCTCATCGAGGAGTGCCTGAAGCTCTCGGTCGAGTACGCCAAGAACCGCATGCTGTGGGGACAGCCCATCGGCGACCGCCAGCTGATCCAGCTCAAGCTGGCGAACATGGAGGTGGCCCGCCTCAACGTGCAGAACCTGGTCTTCCGACACATCGAGCTCTCGGCGGCGGGAAAGAGCCTGAGTCTGGCCGAGGCCTCGGCCATGAAGCTCTACTCGGCCCAGGCGGCCTCCGAGGTGGCCATGGAGGCGGTCCAGCTCTTCGGGGGCAACGGCTACATGGCCGAGTTCCGGGTCGAGCAGCTGGCCCGCGACGCCAAGGTGTTCCAGATCTATGCCGGGACCGACGAGATCCAGGTCACCCACATCGCCAAGGATCTGCTCCAGCGGTGACGGCTGCCGGCTGACGGCTGCCGGGGCGACCACTCCTCGTTGCCGACCGCCGGCCCGAGGGGAACGCCCGGAGCTGTCCCACCGGTACAGTTGGGCAGTGCCTCGCCCTCACGCACTGTCCGCCCCAGTGGATCTGGCTCTGCCGCGCACCTTCGACGCCGCCTACGGTGCCGGTGTCGACCGAGGTCTCTGCCTCGGCGGTGGAGGCCTGTTCTTCGTGGCCTGGCAGGTCTCCTACCTCCAGACCCTGGCCACCCTCGGAGTCCGATTCGACGCTGCCGACCGGGTCGTCGGCACGTCCGCCGGCTCCATGGTCGGGGCCGCACTGAGCTCCGGCAAGCTCAAGCGCCTCCATGCGGAAGTGTCCGTGCTGGCCAGGGTTCCGGCCCTGGTCTCCGCCCTGGCGCCGGCATCGGAGCTGGCTCCCAGCCAGCAGCGGGCGCTCGATCTCTTCCTTAAGGCAACCGACGGCGAGCCGGCCACGGTCCAGGCCATCGGCCACGCCGCCCTGGCCGCGGCCACTCCGAGACCGGAAACCATGCGCCTGAACACGTCCCTGGTGCTGGGCCCGGGCCGCTGGACCAGCGACGCCCTGCGGATTACCTGCGTCGACGCCTACACCGGCGAGCGTTGCGTCATCACCCGGGAAGCCAACGTCTCGATCCCGCGGGCGGTGGCGGCCAGCAGCGCAGTGCCGGGGATCTTCGCCCCCCAACCGATCCACGACCGTGTCTGCATGGATGGCGGCGTCAGCGGCAGCGGGACTCATCTCGACCTGCTCGGCGGGGCCAAGCGGGTGCTCATCCTGGCGCTCACCGACGGGGCCGATGTCTCGGAGGGGATGATGACCTTGCTTCCGGAGGACGGACAGAAGGAGCTGGCCGACCTCGAGCACTCCGGGGCGACAGTGATGCTGCGGACCCCGGCCAAGGTCGATCTTCTCGAGCTGATGTCACCGTCATCCGTGCCCGAGGCGCTGGCCATGGGGGCTCGTCAGGCGGGCGATGACGCGGCCCTCCTCTCCTCGTTCTGGAACTGAGCGTCGTTCTGGAGCTGAGTCGTTCTGGAGTTGAGTCGTTCTGGAGCTGAGCGTCGGCCTGAGGAGCTGAGCGTCGGCCGAGGCGCTGGTCCTCCGGAGTGAGAAGGCGAGCGCAGGCGGCGTCACCGGCCGGTGGTGGGACCCGCCTCGTCGCCGGACGCTGACGCCATCGGGGTCACCGATGCGGCCACCGCCTCCACCAACCCGGCCAGAGCCTCGTCATGGGCCACGGTGATGGCGTTGACGATGGCGACCGAGGACGAGGAACCGTGGCTGATGACGCAGACGCCGTTGACGCCCAGCAGCATGGCCCCGCCGGTGTTCTCGGGATCGAGGGGGGCCGCCAGGGGGAGCAGGTGCGGAAAGAGGGCATCGGCCGCCTCTTTGAGCTCGGGTAGACCCAGGATCCCGGTGAGGGCGCTGATCAGGAACCTGATCGAACCCTCCAGGGTCTTGAGGGCCACATTGCCGGTGAACCCGTCGGTGACGATGACGTCCGTGATGTCCTCGAAGAAATCACGACCCTCGACGTTGCCCACGAAGTTGACGCCCGGGCCCCCGGCGCCGTCGGCCAGCAGCGTATAGGTCTCTTTCACCAGGGGACTTCCCTTCGACTTCTCCTCGCCGATGGACAGGAGAGCCACCCGGGGCTCCTTCACGTCGTAGCGCTTGCGTGCGAATGCCGCCCCCATCTGGGCGAACTGGACCAGCATCTGTGGGGTGCACTCGGCGTTGGCCCCCGAATCCAGCAGCACGGTGGGCCGACCACGCTCGAGGTTGGGGATCGGGGTGGCGATGGCGGGCCGGATGACCTTCGGGAGCCTGCCCATTCTGAGCAGGGCGGAGGCCATCGTCGCCCCGGTGTTCCCGGCCGACACCATGGCCATGGCGTGTCCGTCCCGGACAGCCTCGGCCGCCCGCACCAGTGAGGAGTCCTTCTTTCGCCGAACCCCCTGGCCGGGGTCGTCGTCCATGCCGATGACCTCGCTGGCGGGCACCACGGGCAGATCACCGGTGTCGCCCATGTCACCGGGCCGCCCCACCAGGACCACCTTGATGTCGGTCTGTTCGGCTACGCGGCGCGCCCCGGCGACGATCTCTCCGGGCGCCCGGTCACCGCCCATGGCGTCAACCGCCACGGGCAACGCAGCGAGTGCATCGCCGGTCGGGCGTCCGCCGCCGCGCGCCACTCTTCGACTACTCGACTTCGATCGCCTGTCGGCCTTTGTACCAACCGCAGTTGGGGCAGACGACGTGGGGCAGCTTGGCGTGCGTGCACTGCGGGCACACGGAACGTGCCGGCGCCTTCAACACCCAGTTGGATGCGCGGCGGCTGCGGCTCTTCGACTTGGAGGTCTTCTTCTTCGGGACGGCCATAGGCATGGCATCCTAGGCCAACTTGCCCGCTCAGGGATCTCGCAGGGAGTCGAGGACCGACCAGCGCGGATCGCCGGCGGGGTCACAGCCGCAGGTGGACTCGTTCCAGTTGGTCCCGCACTGGGGGCACAGCCCGAGGCAGTCCTCGGAGCACAGCGGGGCCAAGGGGAGCTCGAGCAGCACCGCGTCCCGGGCCAGGGGCTCGAGGTCCAGCTCGCCCCCGTTGAGGGGATAGGCGTCCTCGTCCCCGGAACCGTCCGGTGCGTAGCGCTCCCGGACCGCCGCCGTCACCGTGCCGGAGACCGGGCCGCCGCAGCGCCGGCACTCACCGACCCAGGGGGCGCGGAACGTGCCCACCGCCGAGATCCCGCCCGGGTAGGACGAAAGCTCGAGGTCGGCGACCACGGGCGATCCCTCCGGCACCACGACCCCGACCACACCCAACCCGTCGATGACGCCTTGGCGGGCCTCGTGGCGCGTGGTGCCGGCGACCTTGCGCAGGCCCGCCACCTGGACGACGAACGGTCGTGCGGCCCGGCGAGGACCCCCAGCGGTGGAGTCCGTCGGCGCAGTGGCGCCGGGAGGGCCGGATTCGGTTCTCACCGGACCGATCGGCTCAGTCGCTGTCCTGGTCGAAGAAGCCCTCGGGCTCGTCGAGGTGCTGACCCTCCTCGCCCAGGGTGGTGGCCGCCACCGTGGTGTCACCTCGGTCGCCGATCTCGACATTGGGGATGGGGACCACCTGCAGCTTCTCGCGTCCGGCCTGGACCGTCTTCATCGTCCGGTCGAGCACGATCTCGAAGCTGGCCAGCTTCTGGTCGGCGTAGTCCTCGGCCTCGTGGCGGAGCCGGCGGGCCTCCTCGTTGGCGTCGTCGAGGATGCGCTGGGCGACGTGGTTGGCCTGACGAACGATCTCGGTGCGCTGGACCATCCGCTCGGCCTGCACCCGGACCTCTTCCAAGAGGGCGTCGGCCTCCCGTCCCTTCTCGGCCAGAAACTCGTCGCGCTCCTTCAGCAGCCAGCGGGCGCGGCGGAGCTCGTCCGGCATGCGATCCAGTGACGCCTGCAACAAGTCGGCCAACTCCTCGCGTGACACCAGGACGGATGCCGACAACGGCATGGCCTTGGCCGTCTGCACCAGGTCGAGGGCGGTGCGGATCAGCGCCTCGGCATCGTGCTCCTCCCCCGCGGCCCGCTGCTCTTCGAGATCGGCGAAGAGATCACTCATCGGCGAACTTCTCCTTGAGCCGCTGCGCCACCACATGGGGCACGAACGACGTCACATCGCCGCCGAAGCGGGCCACTTCCCGCAACAGCCGCGAGGCGATGAACGAATGGGCCGAGCTGGTCGGGATGAAGAGGGTCTCCACCCCCGAGAGCTGCTTGTTCATCTGGGCCATCTGCAGCTCATTCTCGAAATCGGACACGGCCCGGAGCCCCTTGACGATGGCGCTGGCCCCCACGTCCTGGGCCACGTTGACCACCAGGGTCGCCACCGAGACGATGCGGACATTGACCAGATGGGCCAGTGATTCCACGAGCATCTCCTGACGCTCGTCCAGGTCGAACAGCGCCTCGCGCTTCTGGGGGTTGCGCAACGTCGCCACCACCACCTCATCGAACAGCCGGGACGCCCGCTCGATGACCTCAAGGTGCCCATTGTGGACCGGGTCGAACGACCCAGGGATGAGCGCAATCCTCACGAGACACCTTTCTCTGTGACCAGTTCGGGACGGGCCACGGTCACGATGGTACCCCCATAGCGCTTGAATTTGACGACCCCCCACCCGGGCGGGGGCGCGATCTCGGCTCCCGATTCGAGGACGGCCAGATCGCACGGCAACCGTCCGACCAGCGTGTCCCAACCGGCGTAGTCGTAGGGAGGATCGCAGAGGACCAGGTCGTAGCGCGCCGCGGTGGCGGCGACCCACGAATCGGCATCGGCCCGGACCAGGGTGGCGTCGCCGTTGCCAACGGCGTCGGAGAGGCCAACGGACGCCAGATTGTCCTGCACCGCGGCCAGGCAGACGGGATCCCGGTCGACGAAGGTGACCGAGGCCGCCCCGCGGGACAGGGCCTCGATGCCCAGTGCTCCGGACCCGGCAAAGAGATCGGCTACCAGCATGCCGTCCACGCCGCCCAGGCTGAACAGGATGTCGAAGATCGCCTCCCGCACCCGATCGGACGTCGGCCGGACGACGGGGCTGGCCGGAGCGGCCAGGCGCCGACCACGGAACTCTCCTCCGATGACGCGCACCGCACCAGCCTACCGGGGCAGATTGTGGCCAATCGCCCTGCGGGGGTCGTCGGCTCCGTCGGAATGGTTGTCCGTCTTCGGGCTCCAGCTGACACGGCTCAGCTCTTGAAGAGGAACTCCGCTTCGTCCTCCTCGATGAAGATCCGCAGCTCGTCGACCAGCAGCCGGTGGGCGGACAATTCGGGGTCGTCGGCGACCAACGCCTCGGCGACCGAGCGGGCCTCGACCACCAGGTCCTGGTCGGAGATGAGCCGGGCCAACTTGAGATCGCTCTTGCCCTTTTGACGCGCCCCGAGGATGGTCCCCTCGCCCCGCAGCTCGAGATCGACCTCGGCCAGTGCGAACCCGTCAGTGCTCTGCTCCATGGCCGACAATCGGGCCTCCGGCTCGGGTGCGTCGCTCTCCGACAGCAGGTAGCACCACGCCGGGTCGCTCCCCCGGCCGACCCGGCCCCGCAACTGGTGCAGCTGGGCGATGCCGAACCGGTCGGCGTCCTCAATGACCATGACGGTGGCCTCGGCCACATCCACGCCGACCTCGATGACCGTGGTGGCCACCAGCACGTCGAGCGCACCCGATCTGAAGTCGGCCATCACCCGCTCCTTCTCGGCCGACGGCAACTGTCCGTGGAGGAGCCCGACCCGGAGCCCGGACAGCTCCGAGGCGGCCAACCGCTCTGCCTCGGCCACCACCGACGTGGCCTCCACGCGCTCGGACCCCTCGACCAACGGGCACACCACGAAGGCCCGATGGCCCGCCGCGACCTCGCTGCGCACCCGCGACCAGGCCTCTTCGACCTCCAGTGGCGTCCGAAGCCAGGCCGTGGTGACCGGCAGGCGGCCCGGCGGCAGCTCATCGACGATCGTCATGTCGAGATCCCCGAAGACCACCATGGCGGCGGTGCGGGGTATGGGGGTGGCCGTCATCACCAGGAGGTCCGGGTCGTGGCCGGCGTCGTCCGGCCCCCGACCCTTGGCCCGGAGAGCGGCCCGCTGCTCGACCCCGAAGCGGTGCTGCTCATCGATGACGACCACCCCCAGGGACCGGAATCCCACCTGGTCGGTGAGCAGGGCATGGGTCCCGATGAGGATGTCGACGGTTCCCTCGGCCAGGCCCGAATGGATGGCCGCTCGACCCCCGGCGGTCGTCTTGCTGGTCAGCAGGGCCACCCGGCAGGGGCGCCACCCATCCAGAGTGGTCGGATCGGAAACGGTCAGGCCGTCGACCAGCGCAGCCACCGCGCCGGCGTGTTGCTCGGCCAGCACCTCGGTGGGGGCCATGAGGGCGCCCTGGTGACCGCCCTCGACCGCCACCAGCAGCGCCGCCACCGCCACCACCGTCTTGCCCGAGCCGACGTCCCCCTGCAGGAGTCGGTGCATGGGCAACGGCCCGGCCAGATCGCCGAGGATGGCAGTGATGGCGCGTTGCTGGGCGCCGGTGAGGCAGAACGGCAGACGTTCGATGAAGCGGTCGGTCAGGGTGGGGGCACCGTCCGGGCGCGACACGGTGTGGCGGATGCCCCGGGCGTCGTCCTGCAGGCGCCGCTTGCGGAGCACCAGCGCCAGTTGGAGTCGGAACAGCTCGTCGAAGGCCAACCGCCGACGGGCCGGCTCGCATTCGGCCAGGGAGGTCGGTCGGTGGATGTGGTTGAACGCCTCGGTGCGGTCGACGAGGTCGAGGTGCCGACGCCAGGCCTCGGAAAGCGGGTCGGAGAAGCGGCCGGCCCGGTCGAGGGCCTCGCCCACATATCTGCTGATGCGGGCCGAGGTGAGGTTGGCCTTTTCGGTCAGGGGATAGACCGGGAAGATCCGTCCCTTCCGGTCTCCCTCGTCGGGCTCGGCATCGTCACCGGCGGCCCGGAGGACGTCGGCGGTGGGACTGTTCAGCTGCAGGGCGCCCCGGTAGGTCCCGATGGTCCCGAAGAACAGGGCCAGGGTTCCGACCGCCAGCTGCTTGGCCCGCCACGCCTGGTTGAAGAAGACCACCTTGAGCCGCCCACTGTCGTCGGCGATCTCCACCTCGACCCGGGACGGGCCTCGGCGCCGACCCCGTCCGTAGCCGGACGACGGCCGGCTGACCCGGGTCACCGCGCCCAGTACCGATGCCTTGTCCCCGACGGCCAGATCGGCGATGCGGGCCAACCGGGTGCCGTCGATGTACCGACCCTGGCGCGGGTAGTGGGTGATCAGCTCGAGGACCGTCTCGATGCCCAACTCGGCCAGGTCACGAAGGGCCGCCGTCCCCACTCCCTTCAGCACCGACACCTCGAGCTCGGCCAACTGGCCCAGCTTGCGGCCGGGGCCCTCGGCCGGCGGTGCGTCGGGCGTTGCGCCGTCAGAAAGCGCCGCTGTCACTCGATGGAGAACAGATAGGGATAGAGGGGCTGCCCGCCGTGGTGCACCTCCGTCTCGACGCCCGGGCGGTGGTCCCTGAGCCATTCGGTGATGCGACGGGTGTCGGCCGCTCCGGTGCCCTCGCCTTCGATGATGGTCACCAGATCGTGGCCGTCGGTCACCAGCACCTCCAGCAACGAGCAGGCCGCGCCGGTGAGGGAGTCGCGGATGACCTCGATGCCCTGGCGGGAGAGGCCGAGCCAATCGCCCGACGTGATGTGGCCGGCCCGGCTCTCCGAGTCGCGGACGGCCCTGGTGACCTCGCCGGCCACGATCCTCCGCGCCGATTCCGCCATGGCCTCCGCATTGACCTCGCCATGGGCTCCTGGGTCGTAGGCCAGCAGCGCCGCAAAACCCTCGGCGATGGTGTCGGTGGGAACCACCCAGACCGTCTTGGCGGTGAGGTCGTTGACCTGATTGGCCACGGGCCGGATATTCCCGTTGTTGGGGAGGACGATCACTTCGTCTGATCGCAGGGCGTCCACTGCCTCCACCAAATCGGCGGTGGACGGGTTCATCGACTGGCCCCCGCTGATCAGCCCCTGGACACCCAGTGACCGGAAGATCCGCCCGATGCCCTCCCCGGTGGCCACGGCGACGACCCCGGTGGTCGGTGGCGGGCCCGATGGCGTCTCCGGAGGCCCACTGGCCTGGGTCGCCACGGCCTCGCGCACCCAGCGCTCCTCTTCGACCTGCTCCAGCAGGTCGGTGACCCGAATGGTCCTCGGCCGTCCGGCATCGAGCGAGGCCTCGACGGCTGCTCCGATGTCGTCCGTGTGTATGTGGCAATTCCAGAGGCCGTTCCCGCCGACCACCACGATGGAATCCCCGAGGCCGGCCCAGACCTCCTTGAACGAGGGAATGGTCTCGTCGGCCGCCTCCAGGAGGTACATGACCTCATAGCGCAGGCCGGCGAGTTCGGCGTCGGCATCTCCAGGCGCCAGGGCGGTGCCGGGAGCCTCGGGGTTGAGAGGGCCGAAGTTCGTCTCCGGCAGGTCTGCGGGTTCGGGCATGGGACGCCCATCGAGCACCGCCAGTAGGGCGTCGAACAGCAGCAGGTAGCCGCTCCCTCCGGCGTCGACCACACCGGCCTGCTCCAGCACGGGAAGGAGCGAAGGGGTCCGGGCCAGGGCCTCGGCGGCCCCGACCCTGGCTGCCTCGGCCACGTCCACCAGCGACTTGCCCGCCTCGGCGGCGAGCCGGGCCTGCTCCGCGGCACCGCTGGCCACCGTCAGTATCGTCCCCTCCACCGGACGCATGACCGCCTCGCGGGCCAGCTGGTCGGCGAGGGTCAGAGCCTCCGACAGCTCCCGGGCCCCGGGTCGGCCGGACGGGCTGTTGAGGCCGGCCGAGATGCCGCGGAGGAGCTGGGAGAGGATGACTCCGGAATTCCCACGGGCCCCCATCAGGGATCCGTGGGTGATCGCCTTGCAGGTGCTGTCGAGGTCGGCCGACTCGAGGGTCAGCGCCATGTTGGTTCCGGTGTCACCGTCGGGAACCGGGTAGACGTTGAGTCGGTTGATCAGGTCCTGGTGGGATCGCAGCCCGTCGCGGAAGGTGACGATGACCCGGCACAGCTCCGTCGCTCCGAGCGTGTCG